>JBAYZR010000005.1:0-26157 GCA_041672425.1 Pedobacter sp.
GGACGTTCAACACATCGTTGCCGAGGGGCACGAAAGCGGCGGAGTCAGTGAGACGGAGAAGGAATACATCCGCAATGTCTTCGAATTTACCCATACCTGTGTTCGCGAGGTCATGGTGCCGCGCACTCGGATTGTAGGACTTGATCTGGCTGCGCCGCGTGAAGTTGTCCTCGGCATAGTGCTGGAAAACATGTTTTCCAGATACCCGGTCTACCGCGGCAATATTGAGGATATTGCCGGTGTTGTGCATGGCAAGGATCTTTTGGGACGTTTGGTGGCTGGCGAAGCCTTCGACCTGGCCGCTATAATGCTCTCGCCGGTCTTTGTTCCCGAGGGTAAAAAAGTCAATGATCTCCTGAAAGAGATGCAGCGTAGCCGCAATCAGATGGCCTTGGTAGTTGACGAGTACGGTGGTCTGAGCGGTCTGGTTACCACCGAAGACCTGATTGAGGAGTTGGTCGGTGAAATTCAGGATGAACATGATACCAGCGAAACCGGAGCGTTTGAGCGTCTGCCTGACGGAGCGCTGTTGGTGGATGGATTTATGTCTGTCTTTGACCTGGCCGAGGTCATCAAGGTCAAACTGGAAGACGATCTGCCCTATGACACGGTAGCAGGACTGATCCTGCACGAACTTGGGTGCTTTCCGGCCCGTGGAGAGAGTATCCAATGGCACGGTTACCGTATCATCTGTGACGAGGTCACGCGTACCGCTATTCTCAGGGTCCGCATTACCCCGGAGAATGCATGAAACTTCCCAGGGTAAAACAGACATATATCAAGCTCTCCGGACTGTTTTTCCTATTTCTTACAGCTACCCTTATTGGCCTGGCAATCTTTCTCCCCCGCATTATCGACATCAATGCTTACCGCGATAACATCATGGCAACCCTACAGAACACCCTCAACCGCAAGGTGACTTTTGTCAATGGCGAGTTTTCCATGCAGCCTGGTCCCTCATTTATCTTTGATACCGTTGCGGTCAAAGAACCGGATGGCAGTAACGACTTCATCACGGCCCAGCGCGTTACCATACATCTGGCCTTGCTCCCACTATTGGAAAAGAAAATTGTATTTTCGGAACTCAGCCTTGAAGGGGCCGAGGTACACCTCGTACGTGGCAGCGACAGCAGGTTGAGCATTGATGACCTGCTCAAACCGCGACCTGAATCAGCAGCCGTATCTTTAAAAAAGATCCGGATTAAAAACGGGGCGCTACAATGGCGTGACATGGCCATTCAGAAGGAGGGCTTCTCTACTGCTCTCAAAAATATCAACCTGACTCTGGACAAGCTTTCCCGCGGTCATAGCGGGAACTTCAAAATCTCATGTGAACTGCCGACAGCAACAGGCGCCACCAGCCTTGTTTCGTTAACCGGCACAGCAAGGCTACCTAGAGGAACCGCATCGCTACTTGAGACAGAACTTAACGCCAACACTGACATCAAACATGCTGACGTGGGCCAATTCTGGCCGTATTTCGGGCGATTTATTCCTTTTGGTAATCCTGGCGGACGACTGGATATCACCAGCAGCTTCAAGGGCAAGCTGCGGGAATTCAGCGCCAAGGGGAAGCTGCACATGAACGATGTCGCCATAACCTGGCCAACCATTTTCCACCACACCGTCAACCCACGCTCGGCACAACTCGACTACGAATTCAGGCTCGGCAAGAACAGCATAGACATGCCCGCACTACTATTTTCTGCGGACGGTTTCAAGGTCAAGGGGAGTTGTAAACTCCAGGAAATCAACTCTCCTGATCTACGAATCACGGCCAAGGCGACCACCGAGACCTTCAAGCTGGAGGCGCTGCGTCAATGGATCCCCTACGGCATCATAGCCAATGATGTTGCAGACTATATTGAGGAACACATCACCGGCGGGCTCTTCAAGCTTGAAACCGGTACGCTGGACGGTCGGATCAGCCAGATCACCCATATGGAAAAGGGCTCGAATTACAACATTCTGCACATAAAGGGAACGGTTGAAAAAGGGATCGTCAGCTACGGCAAGAACGCTCCAGCCTTCAACAACATCAAAGGTGGCCTGGAGATGCTTGGCAAAGACTTCATCCTGAGCCATATCACTGCAAGTTTTGGTGATTCTCCGTTCACGATGGAAGGGAAAATAACAGATTATCCCCTTGACACTCCCTGCCAGTACCCTTTCCAGATGCAGATAGTTCCCCACCCGGCGGCAGTAGCCTGGTTATCAAAGATTGCAGGCACATCGAAACTGGAATTCAGCGGTAACTCATCCCTCACTCTCACCGGTAGCGGGCCGATCTCAGCCTATCATCTGGACGGTGTTTGGGAATTGAAACAGGCCGCCTATTCATTTCCCGGAGCTATCCGCAAGCAGACCGGCGACCGCAATCATCTGACCTTCAGCAGTATCATCGAAGCTGGAGAGACCAAACTGACCAGCCTGACATATACCCTTTCGCCGCTTGCTTTATCTGCCACTGCAACACTGAAATATGGAGACCAGCCATACCTCAGTTTTGAACTTCAGACCAATCCGTTCCTGCTGAGCGAGACGCTACCTATTCTCTCCATCTGGCAACAGTATCATCCCAATGGGCGTGTTCAGGCCCACATCACAGGCAACGGCAATCCCAAGGATTTCGCTGCCATGGACTACAGCGGTGCGATCAACCTTGCCTCATTTTCCTTGCAGCCAGGCGAAAATTTGAAACCGGTCAGTAATATCAAAGGCAGAATAACCTTCAAGGGAAGCAGCCTGGAGACATCCAGTATCAGCGTGCTCTACGGCAGTTCCCTGATCAATGCCAAGGGCAGGATCAAGAATTTCAAAAACCGTGAGGCAGAGATCAACCTGTCATCCCCGCGGTTTTTTCTGCGTGACGTAAAACTCGCCCAGCCCAAAACAGATACAAGTATTCGCAACATGAATGCCTCACTCATCATACAGGACAATCGATATACCATCCAGAGCTTCTCTGGCCTTCTCAACACATCCAGTTTCAACATCAGCGGCAGCTACATTAACAACAGAACTCCCGAGGCAAACCTGACCGTCACCTCCACCAACCTTGACATTGACGATCTCCTGCTGCTTGGAAAAGCGGGCGAGCAAAGCGGTAATGTACCGGACGGTCAGGCAGGCTCGAAGCTGAATCTCAAACTCAAATTATCCGCCGAGGCCGGAAAATATGGCAAACTTCAATTTACAAAATTACATGCCAATATTTCCAGGGATAGCAGTGTGATCTATCTCCAGGGCTTCGAGGCCGCCTTGTTTGGTGGACGTATCTCCGCCAAAGGGAGAATTGCGCCCAGTGGCGCCCTGGAAAGTCGCTATGACCTCAATTTCAGCCTTGAGCGCATAAATGCCGATCATTTCTTTCAGGCCCTTGACGTCACCCGGGAGGTTACCGGCACATTGAATCTACATGGAGATATCACCGCCCGTGGCGCCACTCTGACAGAGGTCAAAAAAACAGCCTTGGGTAATGTGCGCCTGCGCCTGTCAGACGGTTCCCTGCGCAAATTCAACGTCCTCTCCAAGGTCTTTTCCATACTCAACATATCGCAGTTGCTCAAGTTTCAACTACCCGATATGGTATCGGGCGGAATGCCATACGACGAGATAAAAGGCAGCATTGCCATCAAGGATGGCATTGCTGCCAGCCATGACATGTTTATCAGTAGCAATGCCATCAATATGTCAATCATTGGTAAAACGGATATTGTAAAAGAGGAACTGGATTTGACCATTGGCGTGCAACCACTCCAGACCGTGGACAAGATCGTCAACCGCATCCCGGTTGTGGGTTGGCTTCTCTCCGGCAAGGGAAAATCAGTCCTGACAGCCTATTTCGAAGCCAAGGGCAAATGGTCCGATCCCAAGGTAAGTGCAATTCCGGTCAAATCCATTGCCAAGGGTGTCCTCAATATATTTAGGAGAGTATTTGAATTGCCGGTACGATTATTTACCGATACAGGAGATGTGATTCTGGGGCAGTAAGGGAGTCAATAGATGGTGTAGTTGGCGGGATCTGAAAAGAGTTCCTTGAGTAGCAGGTTATTGAGGTAGTGACCGGTCTTGTTGGCCTCCACCTTGCCCAGAATGCGGTAGCCGCTGGTGTAGAGGTCGCCTATCAGGTCGAGGATCTTGTGATTGACCAGTTCATTGCGATAGCGTAGCCCCTGCGGATTGATAATTTCGTCCATGCCGATCACCACCGCGTTGTCCAGCGACCCCCCCTTGGCCAGTCCAGCCTTCTTGATGGCCTCAATCTCCTCAAGCAGGGTAAATGTGCGCGAGTTGATGATGGCAAAGGCATTTTCCACATCGGTCACGCGCTTTTTCTGTTTGCCCACCGGTTGACGGAACTCGATGTTCATGGTTATGTCCAGGGTATTGAGCGGCTTGATGCGCAACCAGGCGTCGTTGTGGGTAACCTCTACCAATCGTTGCACCTTCAGATAGACCTCGCTATTTTCGGGGAATTCGTACACGCCTGCCTTCCACATGCCCTGATAAAACTCCCAGGCCGAACCATCCAGAATGGGGACCTCGGGACCGTCGATATAGACAAGGCAGTTGGTTATGCCGGAAAAATAAAAGGCCGCCATGAGATGTTCAATGGTTGACACCGTTGCGCCATCCTTGGCGATCAGGGTGGAGAGGCGGGTATCAGCCACCATATCATAGCGGGCCGGAATGATGCAGCCGTTGTGAACAAAGGCGATACCGAATTCACGCCGGGGCAGGAATTCCAAGGTGACGTCGCTGCCGGTATGCAAACCGATGCCGGTTATCTTGAATATACGGTTAATGGTTGTTTGGCGCTTGATCATGGCGGGACTATGGCAGATTTGCTACATGTCGTCAAGATACAACCACCCCCCCAGACCTTGGGCAGGCTATTTCCCTTCCATTATCATGCTTGATTTGATATGGTTAAAAACCTTCCACTTTCAAGGACACCCACCTTTCATGAATCTCCTTTCCGTTGAAAAACCTGCCCGCTATATGGGGGGCGAGATGGGTTCCATCCGCAAGGATGCTGCTGAGCTGCGCATAGCTTTGGCTTTCCCTGATGTTTACGAAGTGGGGATGAGCCACCTGGGTCTGCGCATTCTATATGCTATACTTAACGCCGTGGATGGCATTGCCGCCGAACGGGTCTTCGCACCCTGGCCCGATATGGAACAACAACTGGAAGCAGCAGCCGCCCAACTGGCAACGCTGGAAACCGGCACGCCGCTGATACAGTGCAACATCGTTGCCTTCACCCTCCAATACGAGCTTTCCTACACTAATATCCTCAACATGCTCCGTCTGGCAGGCATGCCTCTGCTGGCGAGTCAGCGCAACAATACTTTCCCCCTGGTAATAGCCGGCGGCCCCTGCGCCTATAACCCGGAGCCTTTGGCGCCATTTTTTGACGTCATCCTGCTGGGAGATGGCGAGGAAGCCATCGTGGAGATCGCCGAGGCAGCGCGCCAAGCAAAGCGACTTGGCGAAGACAAACAAACACTGTTGAACCGCCTGGCAGATATCGATGGAGTCTACATCCCCGCTTTTTTTGAGGTCAGTTACAATCATGATGGCACAATAACCGAGATTATGGCACTCAGAGCTGGTTATGCCAACGTACGCCGCCGCTTTCTCAGCAACCTGGATACAGCTGTCTATCCAACAGAGCCGGTGGTACCCTTCATGAAAACGGTACATGATCGGGTGGCAGTTGAGATTGCCCGCGGATGCACCCGCGGATGCCGGTTCTGCCAGGCAGGCTATGTCTACCGCCCTTTACGCGAACGATCACCGGCCACAGTGCTGGGATTGGTGGAAGAGTCCCTGCGTGCTACCGGCTATGACGAGGTTTCGCTATTGTCACTTTCCACCGGCGACTATTCATGCGTCTCGCCGCTGCTAACCGAACTGATGTCACGCTATGCCCATGACCGGATAGCTGTGTCGCTGCCATCGCTACGAGTAGGAACACTGACCGATGAGTTGATCTCCGAGATAAAGAAGGTTCGTAAGACCGGCTTTACCTTGGCGCCGGAAGCCGGCAGCGAGCGTATGCGCAAGGTAATAAACAAGGGGATCACCGAGGCCGACCTGCTGGAGACAGCTGCCAGCGTTTACCGTGCGGGCTGGCGCTCTATCAAACTCTACTTCATGATCGGGTTACCCGGTGAGACGACCGACGATGTGCAACAGATATCCATTCTCGCACGCCAGGTCAAGGATCAAGCCAAATTGTCGGGCAATCCCGGCGAGGTCAATGTGGCAGTCAGCACCTTTGTTCCCAAAGCCCACACACCGTTCCAGTGGGAGCCGCAGATTTCCGTGGAGGAGATCAGGGAGCGCCAATATCAACTGCATGGTGATCTAAAAAAACGTAAATTGCACTTTAAATGGCAGGACGCGCCACTATCCTTTATGGAGGGAGTTTTTGCCCGTGGCGACCGACGTCTGGCGCCGGTATTGATCCGTGCCATGGAATTGGGCTGTCGCTTTGATGGCTGGAAGGAGCATTTCTCTTTGGAGCGCTGGCTGCAAGCATTCACGGACTGTTCCATTCAGCCTGATTGGTATCTCCGGCGGCGTAACCTGGATGAGGTTCTACCCTGGAATCATCTGGACTGCGGCGTGACGCGTGCGTTTCTACTCAAGGAGCGTGATCGGGCCTTCAGCGAAACTGCGACCGAAGACTGTCGTTACGGCAACTGCACCGCCTGCGGAGTATGCGATTTCAAAACAGTAACGACGCATTTATCCAGGGATGCAACCTTGACAATACGCCCTGATAAAAGGCAACTGGACGAAACCGCCGCCCGCATTCGACTCCGTTTTGCAAAAAAAGGAGCCATGCGCTACCTGAGCCATCTTGAACTGCTTAACGTTTTCACACGTGCAGTAAGCCGGGGCGAGGTTCCGATCCTCTTTTCTCAAGGCTTCCACCCACATCCGCGCTTCTCCTTTGCCACAGCAACTTCGGTTGGTGTAGAATCCTCTGCTGAATATATGGACATGTTTGTGGCAGCATACATTTCAGCGGATGAGGTTCTACAGCGACTCAATAAGGCTCTGCCCGAGGGGCTTCAAATTCTGGAAGCGACGCAAATTGACGCTAAGTCACCATCGCTCTCTACGCTTATTGACAGAACTCGCTACCGCATAACCTTCGATGAGCAGCTCTCCGAAAGACTTCCAGAGTTGTGTGTGCAATTTTTGGCACACACCGATTATGTCATACAGCGAAAAAAAAAGAGTAACATCCAGAACGTTGATCTGCGTGGCGAGGTCATATCACTCACCGCTTCCGGCGCATCACTGGAGTTGGTGGCAGGCAGAGGTAAACCTCTGGAGTTTGCCCGTGCAATAATTGGCAATACCAACCTCCTGGCCGACGATATCTACGTCGAGAAGCTGGAAGTGTTGTTTACCATATAACCCTTCAAACAGGATAAATGCGTTCAACTCACCATTAACGTAATCACAACATATATATTCTAGTTATATTTCAGATACAGGAGTCATCATCATGGGTGCAGAACTTGTTATCAACGCCGCCTCTCACGAAACTCGCATAGCTTTGATAGAGAACGGTACCATCGCAGAATTGTACATCGAACGGACACGCGAAAAAGGGATTGTCGGGAACATCTACAAAGGCCGCGTCATCCGGGTATTGCCCGGCATGCAGGCCGCTTTCGTGGATATCGGCCTGGAAAAAGCCGCTTTCCTGTACGTAGCGGATGTGTTTGACGCCATTGAGGAGTTTGAGTCCCTGCTTGACTACAAGAAGGATCACGAAATAAATGACAGCCCGACATCTGACAGCAATCCGGATTTCAAACCGCTTCATCCTATTGAGGAGCTACTTCAAGAGGGACAAGAATTGCTAGTGCAGGTTTCCAAGGAGCCACTTGGCACCAAGGGCGCCCGCATTACCTCCAACATATCACTGCCGGGACGTCACCTGGTCTATATGCCCACCGTAGATCACGTGGGTATCTCCAGACGCATTGTTGACGAAATAGAGCGAGAGCGGCTAAGGGAGACCGTTGAACGTCTCAAACAGAGCGGCACAGGCTATATTGTCAGGACGGCTTCGGAAGGTAAAAGCGAAGAAGATCTTCTATCGGACATGCAATATCTTTCCACATTATGGAACGAGATTGCCAAGCGCAAGGAGAAGGCTTCAGCACCGTCTCTGGTTCACTCTGACCTGGATGTGGTACAGAAAGTTGTCCGCGATATTGTCACCGAACAGGTGGACAGGATCATTGTAGACTCTAAACCGGATTATGACCGTATCGTTCAGTTTATTTCGGCATTTGTGCCAAAGCTGAAGTACTTAATTGAGCTATACGACGAAGAGGAACCGATCTTTGATCATTTCGGCCTGGAAGTGGAAATCAGCCGCGCCCTGGGTCGCAAGGTATGGCTTAAATCCGGCGGTTACATCATTATTGAACAGACCGAGGCACTGACTGCCGTCGATGTTAATACCGGACGCTTCGTAGGCAAGCACAATCTGGAGGACACCATCCTAAAAACCAACCTGGAAGCTGTCAAGGAGATCGCTTACCAGTTGAGACTACGCAATATCGGCGGCATCATCATTATCGACTTCATCGACATGGAAAAAGAGGTCAACCGGGAGAAGGTTTTCGGTGCTTTGGCTGAGGCTCTCAAGAGTGACAAGTCAAAAACCAACATCCTGAAGATATCTGAGCTGGGGTTGGTTGAAATGACCCGCAAGCGAGTGCGGGAGAGCATTGGCCGCATGATGTGCGAGCCATGTACATATTGTGAAGGGCGTGGTTACATCAAATCCAAAACAACCATCTGTCACGAGATCTTCCGTGAACTGCGCCGGGAGATGCTGGACATCCGTGGCACCAAAGCGATGGTATCGGTGCATCCACTTGTAGCCGACTTGCTTTACGATGAGGAGCGTCGTGGACTGGAGGAACTGGAAAAAAAGTTTAAAAAGCGTATCACTGTCCGCGCCAAACCTGGCTTTCATCAGGAGCAGTTTGAAATTTTAATAAACTAGGCATTCTGCCCTCTTAATTTACCAACCATAAAGCAGAAAAGGTTAGGAACTCTCTTCACCCTTCCTGTTTTATGGTATGGACGATCTGGAGAGCTAAGCTGCTTTACGTTGCTGGTCAATCTGCTCGTAATTGGCTGCAAAAAACTCCATTGCTTCGCGCATGATATCGGAGATACTCAAGCTGGTTTTCTCCATGATGTTCTCCAGATGATCACGCTCCTCATCACTGATCCTCATTGAAATTACGTTGTAGCGCGGATTTTCTCTCATTTTACCCATGACTTTTTCCTCCCTGTATTTGTGTATCGATAGCTTTTTGTTCTGTTTGAACATGCTTTACTGTATACACTAGCAATTTCAGCGCCAACAGAGGAATAAAAAAATAATACATTGTAAAATAAGGTAGTTGTGATATTGGATAAAACTAATCTTATTTATTCATTAATATTTGTGAGCAATATATGGCACACTACTGGACAAAAGATACACAATAGTAATATTAGCGCCTTTAAACGTTATCTCGCATTCTGCCTCTTGCACATTGTGATAACAGCTACGCACATCGCGCTGATTTAAGCGTCATGAAGACCCTCCTCCTCGCACAACTTCAATGTTATATTTGTTGAGGAGTCGATAAAACGTCCGGCGGGGAATACTCGCCATGCGGGCGGCCTTGGCAACATTGCCGCCAGCTTCATCAATGTAGCGTACAATAAGGTTTTTTTCGGTCCGGCCCACATGTAATTCACGCTCGGCCTTGAAAGAGGTTCTGCGGCGATTGACCTCTCCATCGGCACAGCATTCATAGGTATTAACAAAGATTGTGGGAAGGTTTTCCAACCTGATAACCCCGTCCTTAGTCAAGACCGACGACCGCTCGATAATATTTTGCATCTCGCGAATGTTTCCAGGCCATGGATAATGTTCCATGGCCTGGACAGCACGCTCCTCAATGCCGCTTATATTTTTGTTCAGCTTCTTGCGCGCTTTTTCAAGAAAATGCTGGGCCAGCGCCGGTATCGAATCTATCCGACTGCGCAATGGAGGTAGTTGAATCGTGAATACATTCAAGCGATAATACAGATCCTCGCGGAACCAGCCTTCACGCACCCCCTGTTCCAGATCTTTATTGGTGGCGGCAATCAAACGCACGTCCACCTTTTTAGACATTGTCCCGCCAACAGGTCGCACCTCCCCCAAATCCAGCACTCGCAGTAGTTCCGCCTGCAACTTGGGGGTGATATCACCAATCTCATCAAGGAATATCGTCCCTCCGTCAGCCGCCTCGAACAATCCCTTCTTTTCCGCAATGGCGCCGGTAAAAGCACCCTTTTTGTGGCCGAACAGCTCACTCTCCAGCAACGAATCGGTGATCGTAGTACAATTGACCGTGACCATCAGTTTATCGTTACGCAGGCTCAAGCGATGGATAGCCCGCGCAGTCAACTCCTTGCCGGTACCGGTTTCGCCCCGGAGCAGTACGGTTGTGGGCATCGGGGCCACTTGACGAATAAGCTCCAGCACCTCATGAATACCAGGGTCATTTCCAACGATCGGATCATCGCCATGTTGCTGATCAAGCTCCCGTCTTACCAATTCGTACTTTTGTATCAACCGCCCGCGATCCTCTTCGATTTGCTGCATATTGTGCGGCAAACACATCTCTACATCTGCCAAACCTTGGAACACCGCCACTGCATGTTCGCGACAGGTGGCATAACCACATGCACGGCAGTTGAGTTCATCTCCATGGGAAAACTTTTTGGTTAAATGCAGGATCCGCTTGATGTCATCTGCACCGGGGCTAGGCAGTTTCAGTAATTTATTGGAAAATGACCGACGCAACCCCGGCATTGTTGGCGTAGAACTATAGTGTTGCGCCGTATTGTAGGGTATATGACTTTTGCTATGGGAAACTATCAACTTGCGTTTGTAGAAATGATTGAGCGCTCGCCCACGATCAGGACCATCTACGCAACCGCCATCACAAAATCGCAGGTCAGTATAGGTGGGAGCAATTCGATCAGCAGCCAGATCCCGGATAATACCAATGGTGTTAGATTCGCCTTCTGTCGTAACTGTCTCAGTGTCCAAAAAATCAGGTTCTATTCCGAACACCTTAAGCGAGCCCCCAGCCAGCGTAAAAAGTCGGCCATCACCAGGGTCCATACCATCAAAGGCCGCCTCGCACATGAGTGCCGGATTAATACCACGACTTTTAAAAAGCTTTTCAATCTCCTGATAAGTAAGCACAACATCGATTGCACCTGTAGATTCCTCCGAGTGCACCTCGAATTTGGCCGCGATGCAAGTGCTCACATATACTACCTTGGTTTCCTCCCCCAGAACCCATTTGATGAAACGCCCCATGGCAATCATAGGGGACACAACACCAATCAGATTGGGCAACAGCTTAGGATAATGCCGCTCTATCAGGTCAACCACTGCCGGACAATGAGAGGAAATCAGCGGATGATCCGCTTTTTGAAGCGCTTCGTGGTAGCTGCCAGCTATCATACGTGCGCCGTAAGCGCCTTCATGCACCTCAAGAAACCCCAGGTTTTTTAGGCCAGCCACCAACTGGCCCGGTGTGATGGCATGGAAGAAGGCTGGAAATGAGCAGCCCAGCACCGCCACCACAGGAGTTCCCGAGGTCAGAAGCTCCTGGGTCCTGACCATTCGATCAACCACCACCTTGGCATTCTGAGGGCAACTCAGACAATTGCCGCAACCAATACAACGCTCATAGATGGTCTGGGCAAAACCTTGGTCAACCTTGATGGCTTTGACCGGGCAGGTACGCACACAGGAGTAACAACGGCGACAGCGTTCCTTATAGGTTACGATAGGTTCCATGCAAACCCTTCTTCGTTAACGCACTTATCCTGTTTATCAGGCTTAGGGATTTAGACGATAACGGAATATTGACAGTTTTTTTCCGTCTATGAATAGTGTGTCATAAATGGCACATGCTTGTAAACACAAAAAATGATGCGCGGCGAAATACGGCCCAAAGATGAAATGCAAGACGGAATGTTTATTCTTTGCCGAGTGCCCTATCCCTTTTATCTCTGTAAAAATGCCTTTAGATTTTAAAGTTCTGTTTCAGTAATGCTGAATAGATACAAAGAATGAAACATCAATCGACCGGGATTCCCCTGCCGGATGCGGTAATGTAGGTAACGCTGGACTTTCCTCCCAGGTTGGCCGCCACCCGAACCCGCTCCACCTTCTCGCCTGCGATGTAAAAATCCTTGATGTTCATGGCGGCAAGTTCGTAAGTGACCGTTGCCGTGATAAGGGATGGATAGGCTGACGAAATATTCAGCGAGACATCCGCCGTGGATGCCGCTGCTGAGCCGCTCAGGGTTCCTGTTGCAGAAGTGCCTGTCCCGCCAGACGGCAGCAGAATTAACCCATATTTAACACCTTCAAAAATAACTATTGTAAATACATGATGTTAAGGTATCAAAAAAATCGGAGTGGCACTACATTTGTGTTTTTTGCGTTAGCAGACCAGTTTCTTTGTTCCTCCCGGTGATGGATCGAGACCCAGTTTATTGTAGATCTCTTTCAGCTTCGGCTCGGCAACAGTTGCCTTGCGCATATGCAGCGTTTTGCCATCCCGCTGTCTGAATGTGGCAGTTACCCTCTGTTGTACCGACAGTATATATCTCAGTCCAGACCAGCTTGTGCTGACTCCACCCTCCTTCAACTTGTTGCGTATCGCATGGACCGCCTGATATGCCAGAACCGTTATGAACAGATGCCCTTTCGCCCGATGCTCCTTGTGATGGAATACAGGACGCAATCCCAACTCAGATTTCAAACAGCGAAATACTGCCTCCAGATCGGTCAGCATTGTGTAAGTTTGCCATAGATTGGAGTCGTCCCACTCGGTTTCGTTAGTACGCAGGCAATAGACGCTGGGGTGGGTGAGCTGAGTGCCGTCAACCGGGTTTTTCTCCCACGTAAGCGATTCCCCTTTCTTGCCGCTCTCATCGGCGGTTACGGTTATGGCATAGTGCCGACCAATGCCGTGGCTCCAGGTGGAGCGCCTAGTCCCTTGAGCATCCCTTCCAGAATATCAGGCATCCCCAAGCAAGAAAGAGCCGCCAGAGCCGCATAACGCTGCGCCAGAGACTCAATGGCTGCCGCTACCGGCTGCGGCACAAGCTCTTTCTGACCCGAGAGCAGAAACTCGATTCGTGAACAAAGAAATGGCCATTCATCTTTCGCAAGAGAGAAATGCCTCCCCAGGTTTAGAAGGGTGCGCTGACGTACCTGCTTCCCCACACGTTCCGAGGCTACCAGCCGGAAGGTGGAATAGGGCTCTCCGGTAGTAGCGTTTCTGGTTTTTGTCTGTCGGATACCCTCCCCCCAGGGGTTTTTGCAGTAAAAAAGTTATTTGCATAGTGGCGGGGGAGTGGCCATGATTAGGTCATTGCTGCTGAATCGGATTTTATTTTTCACTTCCTTCGGCCTGTCAACCAGACCCCTTCACATCACCAGATCCCGTTTGCCATCTTTGTGCGTCGAACCAACTCCTTCTCACTCGGCTCGGCACTCGCGAACGAACCGGGCTGGATATCGCCACCTGGTACATAGGTACTCATTACAACGCCAGTGGACGAAACCTGGGAGCGAACGAGCCGCAGCGCATATGGCTTGGCAGACTCACCAAAGAGGCGTTTGCCCCGCCCAAGCACCACGGGAAAAGTCCACACGTTGTACTCGTCTATCAGTGATGCGGCCTGTAGCGTTTGAATCAAATTGCCGCTGCCAATTATCTGTAGGTCAGGGCCTGGTTGGGCCTTGAGAGCGATGATTGCCGAGACTACATCGCCTTGGAGCAGGGTCGAGTTGTTCCAGTGGAGCGTCGTCAATGTGCGCGAAGCAACATACTTTTTTGCTGCATTGAGAGTCTTCGCAATCGGATCATCATCGCGTTGGTATGGCCAGTATGCTTCGAATATCTCGTAGGTTCTACGACCGAGCACCAGCTCTCGATCCTTGCCGTCGAAACCTGCTGCCGAAATGTCCATGGTTTCGTCCGAGTAATTGAACATCCAGCCGCCAAGGGTAAAACCGCCAGTGGGGTCTTCTTCCGGTCCGCCGGGCGCTTGCATGATGCCGTCAAGCGACACAAACGTAGATGCGATGAGCCTTCTCATGGGAACACTCCTCTAGTTTTAAAGCGGCGTTTTGGTCAGGCCCGCTTCGAAGATTGCACTTTCATCCGCGGCGAGCCGCTTCGATTGCAGCGATGTCGATCTTTTTCATCGTCATCATTGCATCGAACGCGCGTTTGGCGGCAGCGGTATCGGAATCGGTTATCGCTCTCGTCAGGGCGATCGGCGTAATCTGCCAGGACAGGCCCCATTTGTCCTGGCACCAACCGCAGACATTCTCTTCGCCGTCGTTGCCGACGATGGCGTTCCAGTAACGATCCGTTTCGGCCTGGTCAACGGTTGCGACCTGAAATGAGAATGCCCAGTTGTGCTTGACCTCGGGACCGCCATTGAGCCCGAGACAGGGAATACCAAGCACGGTAAACTCGACCGTCAACACATCCCCTTTCTTTCCGGACGGATAGTCCCCCGGTGCGAGGTGCACCGCGCCAACGAATGAATCAGGAAAGGTCTTGGCGTAAAAGCGCGCAGCGTCCTCGGCGTCGCCATCGTACCAAAGGCAAATCGTGTTCTTTGTTTGTTTCACCATGTCATTTCTCCTTCCTGATGAGCCACCCTGCGACATAACATGACGCTAACTGGTGCAATGCAGACTTCCAGTCCCTGATCGGCTACATCAAGCAGTTCATCTGTTGTGGCCATCGGTTTCTCCTTTACCATTAATTTTACCGTTTTCAACCAGTTACACAATCGATTTCCCTCCCAACTTCTCCTAATACCCGTTCTCGTGAAGCCGAGAGTCTATTTCCTTGAACCGAATGATTTCAGATTCCGGAACGCCAGCATGGTTGAACTCCTCCTTCCAGTCGGCCACTGCTTCGAATACTTGTGCCGACACGATCTCCGCATTCCGGATGCCCCATTTTCTCCCCAGACTCTCGATATTCTTGCGCCCGGGGAACCATGCCCCCAGATCGAAGAACAGGACATGCTCTCCCCGCTGCCCCACATCCGGGATTAGGTCGAAAGCCGGAGAGAGCCGCCACCCATGGTCAGGGTCATGTACCATCCAGAAGTTCTTGAGATGATCGTCGGTATTGCCGATCAGGCCGTTGAAGACCATCTGGCGGAATAATTTCTCGGAATCCCCCTGAGGGTCGTTGCTGTATTTCCGGATGATGCCGAGCAGGTCCTGGTAACGGAGCTGGTAGTACCCCTGGGCCTTCAGCAGGGTCTGGAAGCTGATCATGTGCCGACGACCACCTGGGATGACATCGAAACGGCGAACCAGCAGCACGGATTTGCCCGCGCATTGGACAAGCCGGGTCGGAGGGAGTACAAGACCGGCCTTCGCCGCCAGACTCATGGCGGCAGCCTCGATCCTCACCACATCCACCCTGTCGACGATGCTCGGGAACTTGGCCAGATAATGAATGTTCTCCTCTTCATCCCACACCACAGCTTTCGGACGGGCGCCACCGGGCGAACTGCCGGCGCCCATGAGCAGGGAGAATTCAGGGTCATGAACCTCGCCACGTTCAAACATCTCGGCCGCTGAGACCAACGTAGACAGGTGCAGGATGGAAACGTCAGATAAAGGTGAGTGAGGCTTCTCCTGATCGGTGTACGACAAAGCGCCAAGTCCACTGTTGCCAAGGGCGAGCAGCAGGTTCGGCAGATTCTGCTCATGTCGGGGGATCTGGTGCTTGCGAACCAGCAGCCGCCGTCCCCAGTCATCCGGGAGGCTGTCTTCAAAGACGCCGAAGATACCTGGATGATCGGTTGCAAAAGAACCCGGCTTCAAGGGTAGTGAAACAGGATCCAATGCAAATGCGTTACCCCTTTCCAGATACTCCCGGTCATACCGGAATGCACCTTTGCCACGACCATTGTCGGCGATCTCGCAAATCATCTCACCTACAGGCCGATGTTCATCCGCCGTTCGCTCCCAAACTTTTATACGGTGGATCATGGCGTCCTCCGCGACGCCCGCTTGCGTACGGGAGCTTTTGTTTTTTCGTATTTGGCGAACAGATCTTCCGTCTCGGCAAGAATCACATCGATATCACCGGCGCGATCGAGCACGTCCAGGGCTGTTGCCCAATGTCCGATCAGGACCGTGGCGTCACCAGCTTCCATTTTACGCAGAGTCGGCGCACTTACGCCGATGCGGGCGGCAAATACTGCCTGAGATTCATTCCGACGCAATCGCTCATTCCGCAGCCTGGATCCGAGGTTCTGGAGTTTTAAGTCGACAAGAGACATGTGGTCACCTTCAAATAGTAAATATATTTTGTAATATAGCCTATTATACGATTTAACGCAAACTACATTTACTATTATGTATTGTATCTATTTCAGGATTACATTGGAGGGCGTTATGCATTCGGAAGAATCATTGCGGGGCGAGTTGACCATTGACGAATCCGGCCACATTTCCATGAGGTCGGCAGGGTACAAATAGCCAACTTTTAAAGTCTGTTCTATCTCCTTGCAACCTGCTGATTTTTCATGCAACTATAAATTTGTGTCAACTAAACACAGACATCGTCTGAAATCACCTGTTTCTTGCAATCGTTGGTAAAGCTGTTCCCTCTTCTTTTCCAAACTCGAAAGTACTTCGCTCATAATCCCTCCTGATATATGGCTGCTTATTACCAGCCATATATCAGGCCAAAAAAAGGGCTCCTTCAAGAAATCCTATAATTTTGTCGCAGACCCGTAAAGGAGTTTGCGCTTGATTTTTTCCCTGCCTGGTATATCATCCAAAAAAAATTTATATATTCCCAAAGGAGACAGAATATGGCCAGCGAAAAGGTAATGGCATTCACCGACGCAAATTTCGACCGAGAGGTCTTGCAATCAGATATTCCGGTACTGGTTGATTTCTGGGCCACATGGTGCGCTCCCTGCAAGGCAATTGCTCCTCTCGTTGATGCTGTGGCGGATGAATATGCCGGAAAGATCAAGGTTGGCAAGGTTAATGTTGATGAAAACCCAGCCTCTCCCGCTAAATTCGGTGTTCGCGGTATTCCGACACTGATCCTGTTCAAGGGTGGCGCTGTCATCGACCAGATCGTTGGCGCTGTGCCCAAATCCCAGTTAGAGGCCCTGATTGCCAAGGCAATCTAGCGCTATGAAACCCGGCAGGGCAGCATTCAGGTATGCACTGGTTGTTTTGTTTGTCATCGTGACCATGTTTCCCGCGCAGCTCCTTGCTGCTCCGAGGGTTGGTCGGCCCGCGCCGAATTTTAAAGTGATTACCATATCGGGGCAACCGGCCTCCCTGGATAATTACCGAGGTTATGTACTGGCAATTGACTTCTTTACTACTTGGTGTCCGCCCTGTAAGGCATCTATCCCCCATCTCGTGGAGATGAACCGCAAATACGGCAAGCAAGGGTTGCAAATTCTCGGACAGAGTATGGACGAAGATGGGGAACGGGCGGTCAAGACATTTATAGAGGAATATCGTATCAACTATCCCGTGGCTTTGGCTCCTCAGAAGATTCAGGCCGATTACGGTATAGTTTCGGTGCCGGTAATGTATGTAATCGATAAAAAAGGGAAGGTTGCCGAGGTATACCGGGGGTTTTCTGACGAAATCGGTCGTTCTATGGAAAATCTTGTCAAGAAGCTGCTGGCGGAAAAATAGTGCTGTTTCTGCCGGGATCGTTGTTTTTGCTATAATATACCTTCATCAGGCACAATCCGCAGGCTGGCGCAGTAACGCCGGCCTTTTTTCTGTCCCGGTCCTGTAGCAGCCAGGACACGTATTCCTCGGTAAAGCGGCCTTTACCAATATCTACCAGCGTTCCCACCATGACCCGCACCATATTTTTCAGGAAGCCCTCGCCAACCACGTCAATGACTATGAAGTCGCCTTCCTTGTTGACATTGACGGAATCTATCCTGCGTACGCTCGTCTTTGTCGCACAATTGGATGCGCGGAAGGCAGCAAAATCGTGTCTGCCGACAAACCGGACAGCGGCTGCTTGCATGGCGGAGATCATGAGTGGTTCCCGCACATGCCAGGAGTGAAAACGGTGCAAAGGTGAGCGCACTGTTGTTGTGAGGATTGTGTAACGGTAATGTTTGGCAAGGGCATCGCGGATTGGCCTGAAATCGGCTGGCGCCTCGATCGCATCCAGAATAGCGATGTCCGGAGGTAGAAAACAGTTGACACCATCTACGAAGGCTCGCAGTGGCAGCTTGGCTGAAGTCTGAAAGGCCGCCACCATGCCGCGGGCATGCACACCGGCATCGGTACGTCCGGACGACCTCAGGCTCACCGTTTCTCCAAGCAGCCGGTAAAGTGCGCCCTCAATGACCTGCTGTACGGCCAGCCCGTTTGGTTGTATCTGCCAGCCGGAGTAGTTGGCGCCGTCGTATTCGATGGTCAGTCTGATGGTGCGCATTGAACTCACCCACACAACTTCCTGATTTTGAAATCAATTCAAAATCCATTGGCCGCAAATTACAAGAACGGGGTAGCCGATCAGCATACCCCGTGTTTTTGACAAAAACTATTTCCCGGACAACTCCTTTGAGCGTTGGCAGGCGCTATCCACGGCACTCATGATTACACCATGGAAACAACCTTTTTCCAGGGTGTGCAGGGCCGCAATGGTTGTGCCCCCAGGTGAGGTGACCTTCTCCCGTAGCAGCGCCGGGTGTTCACCGGTTATTGACGCCATGCGGGCTGCGCCGAGCACGGTCTGCACAGCCAGTTGGGCAGCCACGTCACGTGGCAGACCATTTTTTACCCCTGCATCGGACAGTGCCTCGATAAAGGAATAAACATAGGCCGGACCGCTGCCCGACAGGCCGGTGATTGCATTCATCTGCTTCTCAGGGATACTCACGACGGTGCCAACGCACGAGAAGATGCTGATGGCAACCTCAAGATCTTGTGTGGTGGCTTTCCTGCCCGGACAGATGGCTGTAGCCGCTGACTGGATTAGCGCCGGTGTGTTGGGCATACTCCTGATAACGCGCACGCCGTTGGTCAGAGTCTCCTCAATCAGGCTGGTGGAAATGCCTGCCATGATGGAGATGATCAGTTTATCCGGGGAGATGGCCGGTTCCAGGCCGGTCAGGACACTGGCGGCAACCTGCGGCTTGATTGCCAGGATAATGATGTCAGCCTGACGCGCCACATTCAGATTATCATCCGTGACTTCGGCAGCAAACTCGGAAGTCAGGAAATCCCTGCGTAGCGCTACCGGTTCGGCCACCATGATGGCACTGGCCGGAATACCCGCTGTCAGCAAACCTTTTATTATGGCCTCTGCCATGTTGCCGCCGCCGATGAAACCTATCTTTTTACCGTCAAGCATCACAGCCTCCTTTTCAGTTCCCACTGCTTTTTGTGATCATAACAACCCCTACACATACAAGGCTGATACCGGCCCAGCGCATCGGGCTGACATTTTCTCCAAGATACCATTGGGCCAGAAAGGCTACCACGATATAGCTGAGCGCTTGCATGGGAAGGGCCACCGAGAGATCTTCCCATGATAACACTGCCAGCCAGAGACCGAAATATACTGCCTGCATGGCTGTTCCAAGGATCAGGCGCCAGTTGGTGAGTGCCTTGAGTACAGTATCAAATATCTGCCGCAGTCCCATCGCTGAAAGATCACCGGAGCTTTTCATTCCTTGGGTCAAAAAAATATCACCTACAGCCCCGGCTGTGATCGCAATCAACATGACGACCAGTGTTTTCAGCATTTTACCTCTCCACGGTAATTTTGCACTGTTATCTGCAACTCTTTGAGCTTCTGTCGGACCGCAGGGCTTGTGATGGCTGCCAGTTCATCCATGTGGCTGTAATCAGGCATGAGACGGGTAATTTCCGCGTCCGGCAGGATGCCTGGGTGGAAGTAGATCTCTGTCAGGCCATCCTTGAGGCCACCAAGAATGTTGAGAATGTACTTCTCGGTCATGCGGCCGGAGTTGAGTACCCCTTTGACCTCAGTGGCATAGCGGATGGCGAGCCGATTCAGGTGCGAGCGGCTGTGATGGGCCAGCGAGCCGAAGATGACACATTCTAGCATTTTCCCCGGAAGGCGCTCCTTGTCGAAGCGCAGATTATGGGAAAGACGCTCTCGCGAGAGCCGGAAGCTGGAGATACCGTAACAGGGCATCAGGTCGGTCAAAAATGTGAATACCGTAGGGTGGAGATGGATGTTGAGGTGCCCGTCCAGGTGTGAAAGCTGGATGCCTGTCTCGCGGACTTTCAGTATCTGTGCCTCGATCTCACGCTTTATCTGTTTGTACAGTCCTTTGTCAAAGAAATAGCGCATGCCGGAGCTTACCGGGTTATTACTGAAGTTTCCAGCCATATCTACCAGGCCGGGAATCTGCTCCGGCGGAAGCACAGACTTCCCCTGTACCAGTGTCAGGTGCAGTCCCACCTGTAGTCCGGGGTTTCGCCGGGCAATATCTACTGCCTGATCAAAGGCGGCAGCGCCCGGCATGATTGAGGCGCAAGTCAGGATGCCGTCCTGCCAGGCCTTTTCAACTGCCTGGTTAACACCGCTGGAAAGGCCGAAGTCGTCTGAGGTTATAATGAGTTGGCGGCTCATTTGCAGTCCGGGCAGGACTCTTTTCTTTTGCGCATGTAAGCCAGGTACTGTTTGCCTTCCCTGAGCAGCTTCTTGCGCTCTGCGCTGTCAACAATCATGCGACCGATGCTGCGCAGGATATATTTGGGGCGGAAGTAAAACTTGTCGTAGAATTCCTCCACCGAATTGAAAATCTCGGCATTGGAGAGGTGTGGGTAGTTGATTACGCATTTCTGATGACCGCCTTCGTCCAGAAAACTGTCCGAGCTGATCCAACCCTGCTCCTTGCACATGGTGTAGAACTCGGTGCCGGGGTAGGGGGAGGCCAGCGAGGCCTGAATGGAGTTGAGATCCATGTCTTTAGCAAATTGAATGGTCTCGCGGATGGTCTCCTTTGTTTCGCCCGGCAGTCCCATGATGAAGGCCCCATGGATGGAGAGTCCCAGCTTTTTGCAGTCCTTGGTGAACTGGAGGGCCTGCTCCTTGGTGACACCCTTCTTGATGTTCTTCAGGATCTGGGCGTTTCCGCTCTCGAAACCTACCACCACATGGCGTAGTCCGCCCTCGCGCATGATTCTGAGTGTCTCGTAGTCGGTATTGGCCCGGGCGTTGATCGTCCAGGAAATGCCCAGTGGCTTGATCAGGCGTGCAATTTCCTGGGCATGCTGCCGGTTGGCGGTGAAGGTGTCATCGTCAAAGGATAATTCCCGCATCTCCGGAATATTCTCTGTGATCCATTTGATCTCTTCATAGACATTTTGAGGAGTGCGGGTACGCATCCGTTGGCCGGAAAAGGTCTGCGGCCAGAGGCAGTAGATGCATTTTGACGGGCAGCCACGACTGGAGTAGATCGAAACGTATGGGTTCTTGAAGTGCGGAATGACATAATCCTTGATCGGCAAATCGCGTTTGTAGATCGGGGCAACAAAGGGTAGCGCATCCAGATCCTCGATCATGGGCCGATCTGCGGTATGGATAATCTTTCCATCTTGCAGGAAGCTGATGCCGTCCACCTTATCCCAAGAGCGTTCTTCGCACAGTTCCTTGGTGGAATAGTCGAATTCTCCGCGGCAAACGATGTCAATGGCGCCTTTGCCGGCACGCAATGATTCCTCAGGCAGGATGGTCACATGCGGTCCGGTCAGGATGGTGACGATGCCTGGCTTTACCTCTTTTATGCGCCGGGCAGTTTCAATATCGATCATCAGGGTGGGGGTAGAGGTGTACATTACCACCATATCGAAGTCCCTGGCGATTTCCAGGCACTTCTCAAGATCGAATTTCTGCACCGTGGCGTCCACCACGCGGCTGCCCTCAATCATAGCGGCAGGAAAACAGAGCCAGGTGGGATACCAGAATGAGGTTACCTCGCGGGACGCCTGATAGCGCGCGCCAGCGCCACCATCAAAGTCCTCGAAGGTAGGAGGATTCAAAAAGAGGGGTTTCATTACAGCTCCTTAGGGCTAATCGTAAAACAAATAATTTATATGCAAGTCTCGAAAAAGTCAAGGTTTACAGGGATCTGCCGAGAGAAAATCCCGGATAAGGCCAAAGGTTTTTTCCGGACGTTCCTCATGGGGATTGTGCCCGCAATCGGGGATCAAGATTAATTGCGACTGCCGTAATTCCCTGTTTAAACGTTCAGCTTGCCAGGATTTGACTACCCGGTCATGCTCACCCCACAACAACAACACCGGGATGGAGAGGGTGTTGTAACGCGCAATGAGTTCTGTTGAAGTGGACGGTACTATCTGTCGCACCGTACGCGCCAAGGCAAGGGCAGAGCCTTTGCGGCGGTAAGAGGAAGCATAGCGCTCGACGAGTTGCCCGGTAATGCGTTCATGTCGGTAGAAGACCGCTTCCAGCCCTTTGCGGGCGATTTTCTCAGCCGGTAGTGCGGACATCAGCAGCGGACCTATAACGGGTAGTCGCAATATCCGCATAAAACGGGGAATCTTCTGCGGGAAAACCGGGGCGTCAAGCAGGACAAGACGAGCGATATCCGGACAGTCCAGAGCGCATAGCAGTCCCACTACGCCTCCCAGAGAATGACCGATGAGGGTCGCGTCGTTCAGGCCGCGTGAACGGATATATGCCGCTACAAGGAGGGCGTTGTGCTGGGGGGAATAGTCGCCGCCTGGGGACGTGATTGAAGCGCCGTGCCCTTTCAGGTCGATCAGATGTAACGTATATTTTTCCGGCTGGAAAAACGGAATCAGTTCGTTCCAGGTGTGCCCGGAGGCGGCAAAGCCATGCAGGAATAGAACAGTGTGCGGGCCTCTCCCTGTAACGTAGTAGTGCAATTGTTCGCCAAGAGTCTGGTTTGACATAGTGCTAGCTGAGTGGATAATCTGTACGGTTCATAAATAATACCCTCAACAAACAGGACTTATTTTATCTTTTATAGGGCTGAATGGATAATAATGCAAGAATTTCTTTTCATAATTACCATGGAGTGTGATAGTGAATAAAAATAATCAGAACTAGACAACAAGGTCATTATAGGGAAAAGGAGAACAGCAATGAGCCACAAAAAACCGGAAATCAAGTTCAAATATCTTTTTAACTACGGCTACAACCCCACCTATGTTAATGGGGCCCAGGGAGGTTTTTCTCCGCGCGGAGAAATGGTGATAAACTTCTATCTGGAGCGGCAACCGCTTCCCGAAGCAATCTCTCACGAGATTACCCCTGAAGGGGCGATTGGACAGGAGACCAGCGTGGAGCCAAGTGATCTATCAAAAACCATGGTACGTTTTATCGATACCGGTGTGGTAATGAGTTACGAGAATGCCCGTGTTTTCCATGCCTGGCTGGGAGAAAAACTGCATGAAGTGGAGAAGATTCAGAAGGCGCGTACCGCTTTTGAAGCGGAACCGGTTGGCGGGCAGGCCTAGCAGTTGTTGTTTGTTCCAGCCGCCATGGTAAAAATGCCTGTGAGGCGGAGGCGAGATCAACATATGAATAATTCGGCGCATATGCCTCTTGTGAGCATTCTTATGGCTCAGATCGTCTTGTTGCTGCTGATGTCGCAATTTGCCACAGCCTTCCAGATTCCCGAGCGGCTGGAGTTCGAGGTCTCCTATACAGGAATTCCAGCAGGTAGGGCTGTGCAGGAGGTGACGACCGTTGGGCAAGAGATACATCTTGTCTCTACCGCGCGATCAGCCGATTGGCTGAAGATCTTTTTTCCGGTGGATGACCGTATCGAGTCGGTGTTGATTGCGGATTCACAATCACTCAATAGTGGCGTCCCCCGGCTCTATCGCGAACATATCCGGGAAGGCTGGACCCGTTTTCAGAAGGAGGCGACCTTTGATCGGCAGAAACTGGAGGTGCATACCAAGGATTTCCTGAAGAAGAAAGAGACGACCCAGAAGATTACCAATCAGACTTACGACACCCTTTCCAGTTTATTTTTCTTTCGCTCGATACCGCTACAGGTGGGCGCTTCCTACTTTATTGAAATTTTCGACTGCAAGAAGCTCTGGAATACCGAGGTGCAGGTTCTGCGGCGGGAAGAGATAGAGACCCCTTTGGGGAAGTTCAAAACAGTTGTGATCAAGCCTTTACTCAAATTCAATGGAATTTTTGCCCGGACAGGTGATATGTACATTTGGCTGACGGACGACGAACGCCGCATTCCGGTGCAGATGAAGTCAAAGGTGAGGATCGGCAGCATTACGGCGATACTGGTGGGTGGGAGCTATTGGCCGGATAAGAAATAGATGCTAGATGATGCACAGATCATCTGCTGAGGTATGGCAATACTGTAAGCCGGGTTGTCTGACAACTACTCAATTTGGGCATTGATTATAAAATTGTTTATTTCAAGCAGGCTGGGGAGGTTAATATTATCATGTCCGCTGCATTCAATTCACGCAGGCCACGTGTCGTCAAACTGATTTCTCAAGAGGAAGCTAGCGAACTTGTCAGAAGAATGCGGAATGAACGTGCACAGCTTGATGACTATCGAGAAAAATCACTAAAACTGCATGGGTTGATCTGTGCAAAGTGTGGACGTGAGTTTGATGAATCCAACAAAAGCCTGCTCACAGTTCACCATAAAGATGGAAATCATCTAAATAATCCTGGCAACGGATCTAATTGGGAAAATCTCTGTAGTCACTGTCACGATGACGAGCATAGTCGTGGGATTTTGGGTGAATACCTGTTGCGTAAATAACATCTCGGAATTATTATAAGCAGTCGTATTATCCTGCAAACAGATAGAATCTTTTCCTCATCTCACACTCTGGTGTATTCCCTCCACAACACTCTTCAGCACATCCCTCAACTTATTGGGATGATATGGCTTGTTGATTATCCCGGCAATATTATCCAGTCCGATTTTTGAGGTAACATCAACATCACCAAAACCGCTGGAAATGATAATAGGCAGTTTCGGGTTGAGTTGTTTCAACGCTGGGAACAGAGCGTAACCGTCCATTACCGGCATACCCATATCGGTTAATACCAAGGTAATGTCCTGGGCGTTTTTCTTATAAATATCCAAGGCTTCTTTGCCATTCACAGCTTCCAGAACAGTGAAGCCAAACATTTTAAGCATAGATTTCGCCAAAAACCGAATCTGGTCTTCATCCTCTACCAGTAAAATGGTACCACTCCCCTTCCATGGTACGTCGAGAACAGACGGATTTTGATCGTTCCCTCCAGTTGAGTCATCTTTCATAATAGGCAGATAAACTCTGAATGTTGATCCCTGACCTCGTTGACTACAGATCTGTAACGCTCCACTATGAGAGTTGATAATACCAAGCACCGCAGACATGCCAAGGCCGCGTCCCGTGAATTTGGTCGTATAGAACGGCTCAAAGATTCGCCATTTTGTTTCCTCATCCATTCCACAACCGTTGTCGGTGACTTCCAGACAGACATACTCGCCTAGAGGGATTTCTTTGCCGTGATAATCTTTTTCCTGGTGACCAGCAATTACCACCTTCTTGGTGAGTGACACTTTAATTTCACCCTGTTCCGTCCCGATAGCCTCAGATGCGTTGATAATCAGGTTCATCACTATCTGCCTGAGTTGGCTGGCATCACCTTCTATAGCGGGAATATGGGTCGAAAGATCGGATTTGATAACTGCATTTTGCGGGAGCGTAGATTTCAACATGGTGAGCATTTCATCAACCATCGTGCATATATTGACCTGACTCTTAGTAAATTGGGCTTTCCCAGCATAGGCCAGCATCTGTTGGCACAATGAAGCAGCACGTTCTGCGGCTTTTTCTATCGCTGGGATGTTCTTCTCTGCTGTTTTATAATCCATTTTTGTCAGAGAGCAATACCCCATGATGATTGCCAGAATATTGTTGAAGTCGTGGGCGATACCGCCCGACAGTACTCCAAGGCTTTCCAGTTTTTGGGCATGTTGCAACTG
>JBAYZR010000006.1:0-25646 GCA_041672425.1 Pedobacter sp.
GGTTATGAAAACATTTATCACCGGCGCAACCGGTTTCATAGGCGCAAGCATCGTCAGGGAATTGTTGAAGGATGGCCGGGAGGTGCGCGCCCTTGTTCGTGGAGGGTCGGATACATCCAATCTGGCTGGGCTTGATGTGGAGTTCTGGCGTGGTGATCTGCGAGATAACTACAGTCTCTTGCAGGGTCTAAAGGGTTGTGACGTCCTTTATCATGCTGCAGCCGATTATCGCCTCTGGACACTTGATCCTTCCGAGATGTATCGCACTAACGTCGACGGTACGGTTGCGATCCTGGGGGCTGCTCTGGAAAACGGTCTTTCAAGGGTTGTCTATACCAGTAGTGTCGGAACGCTGGGCAACCCCGGCGATGGCACGCCAGGCACGGAGACGACACCGGTAACTTTGTCTGACATGGTGGGGCACTACAAAAAGAGTAAGTTCCTGGCTGAGCGGGAAGCTGAAAAATTCGTTTCCATGGGTCTGCCACTGGTAATTGTAAATCCATCGACACCGGTCGGCCCTCTGGATATAAAGCCTACCCCCACCGGTAGGATTATTGTCGACTTTTTGAACAGGAAGATGCCGGCCTATCTGGATACAGGGCTCAACATCATTGCTGTCGAGGACTGTGCCCGCGGGCATGTCATGGCGGAGCAAAAAGGGCAGATTGGCGAAAAGTACATTCTGGGCAATACCAATCTTACCTTGCGGGAGATCTTTGGTCTGCTGGAAGAGATTACCGGGCTTTCCGCGCCCAGGTTCAGACTTCCTTATATGCCGATACTGCTTGCTGCCTATGTGAACGAGGGGATTGCCCGCATAACCGGTAAAGAGCCGTTGATCCCGTTAGCTGGCGTGCAGATGGCAGCCAAGTTCATGTATTTCGACTCATCCCGGGCTGTGCGTGAACTTGGGCTTCCTCTGTCAGAACTGAAAGACGCGCTAAAGCGGGCTGTAGACTGGTTCAGGGCTAACAATTACGCATAACTGCGGGTCAGTGTTCAACGTTTATGACTAACGTATCAATGATCCTCGAATTGAGGTAATACCATAATGCTACTTGAAAATATCAACAGCCCATCTGACCTCAAAAAGCTGAAACCGGAGCAATTGCCGGCCCTTGCGGATGAGGTACGACAGTTTTTGTTGGAGACCGTATCCAACACCGGTGGCCATCTGGGATCCAACCTGGGTACGGTGGAGTTGACCATCGCCCTGCACTACTGCTTTAACTCACCGCAGGACAAAATCATCTGGGACGTGGGGCACCAAGCCTACACGCATAAGATCCTCACTGGTCGGCGCGAGCAATTTCATACCCAACGCCAGTATCAGGGGATATCCGGTTTTCCCAAACGTAGCGAATCCGAACACGATGCCTTTGGTGTCGGCCACTCCTCCACATCCATCTCTGCCGGACTAGGTATGGCTGCCGCAGCTGATCTGGCCGGCACAAAAAACCACGCCATTGCTGTTATCGGTGATGGTTCGTTAACCGGTGGCATGGCCTTTGAGGCTCTCAACCAAGCCGGACATCTCAAGAAGAACATGATCGTTATCCTTAACGACAACGAGATGTCCATCTCGAAGAACGTGGGGCCTTTTCCTCGTTCATCTCCCGCAAGTTGACCGGGCGCTACTTTCGCGACCTCAAAAAGGAGATGCAGGATCTGTTGATCAATATTCCGGCTATTGGCACGGATATCCTTCATTTTGCCAGGCGGGCGGAAAATTCGCTGAAAGCCTTTCTCACTCCCGGATCGCTGTTCGAGGCGCTGGGATTCGACTATCTGGGACCTCTGGATGGTCACGATCTGATTCACCTGGTAGAGGTCTTCACTAACATCAATAAGTTGGATGGACCGCTTCTGGTGCATGTTATTACCACCAAGGGAAAGGGTTATAAGCCGGCCGAAGACACTCCACACAAGTATCATGGCGTGGGCGCTTTTGATATTGCCACTGGTAAGGGGGCGCCCAAGGCGGCGGCAAAGTCCTATACCGACGTGTTCGGCGAGACTATCGTGCAGATGGCTGAACAAGACCCGAAGATCGTGGCCATCACAGCAGCCATGCCGGATGGCACCGGACTCAACACGTTTGCCGAGCGGTTTCCAAAGCGTTTTTTTGATGTGGGCATTGCCGAGCAACATGCGATGACCTTTGCGGCTGGTTTGTCTGCCGACGGATTCCGACCGGTGACCGCCATCTACTCAACCTTTGTTCAGAGAGCCTACGACCAGGTCTTTCATGACATCTGTCTGCAGAATCTTCCGGTCACGATTGCCATGGACCGTGCCGGTCTGGTTGGGGACGACGGTCCGACTCATCACGGTGTGTTTGATCTTTCCTTCCTACGTCATCTGCCCGGCATTACGCTGATGGCTCCAAAGGACGAGAACGAACTGCGCCATATGTTGAATACCGCCGTCTATTCCGGTGTGCCCATGGCGTTACGCTACCCGCGCGGCGCCGGATATGGGGTGGAGATGGATGCCGAGCTGAAAACACTGGCGATCGGCCAGGGTGAACTGCTTATAGAAGGCAACGATCTGTGCATTATTGCCATCGGTTCCAGCGTTTATCCGGCTCTACAGGCAGCCGGGTTCCTGAAACAGAAAGGCATCTGCGCCGGTGTCATTAATGCCCGTTTTGTCAAGCCCCTGGACGCCGATCTGATCATGTCAGCCGCACGAACAACCGGCCGTATTGTTACCGTTGAGGAAAACGCCCTTCAGGGCGGCTTTGGCAGCGCCGTGCTGGAACTTCTCTTTGACAATAGCCTGCAGGATGTGAAGGTGAAGCGTATTGGCATTCCCGACCATTACATCGAACAAGGCAGCCAGGCTCAGTTGCGCAAGTACCTGGGGATCGATGCCGAGGGGATTACCGCAACCGTAGAAGCATTTTTAAAATAATCTGAAAAGGATTTAATCCATGCGTTTCCCGTTTCGTCTCAACTATGATCTGACCAAATACATCATCAGCAACAAGCTCAACAAGGTGGAGAAATATCCGCTGGTGTTGATGCTGGAGCCGACCCATCTATGCAATCTGGCCTGTTCCGGTTGCGGGCGTATACGTGAGTACGCCGACACCATCCAGGATATGATGAGTCTGGAAGATTGCCTGAAGTCGGTGGATGAGTGTCCCGCGCCGGTTGTTACCATAACAGGTGGTGAGCCGTTCCTCTATCCCCACATCTTCGAACTGGTAAGCGGCGTACTTGACCGGGGAAAACACATATACTTCTGTACCAATGGGCTGCTACTTGAAAAGGCGTTGGACAGTATGACCCCCCATCCCAACTTCACTCTTAACGTCCATATGGATGGTCTTGAGGAAACCCAGGACCGCATTCTGGAGCGTAAAGGGTCTTTCAAAGCCGGCATTGAGGGCATCAAAAAAGCCAAAAAAATGGGCTTCCGTGTCTGCACCAACACAACCATCTTCAAAGAGACCGACTTGGTGGAGATCGAGATGCTCTTCACTCACCTTGAAGAGATTGGGGTTGACGGTCTGCTGGTTGCCCCTGGTTTTGGATATGAGGCGGTAGGGGAAAAACTTTTTCTTGAGCGACGTGATATTGAGAATAAGTTTGCCGAGGTTTACGAGATGAGTAAGAAACATCGCTTTTTTTCAACCCCGATGTACCTGCGGTTTCTCAAAGGAGAGAAGAAACTGGAGTGTACACCTTGGGGCAATCCTACTCGCAATCCCCAAGGCTGGAAGGCGCCGTGCTATCTGATTACCGACGGCCACTATGCGTCCTTTAAAGAGATGATGGAAAAAACCGACTGGAAAAAGTACGGAGTCGGAAAGGACCTGCGCTGTGCACAATGCATGATGCACTGCGGTTTCGAGCCGACGGTGGTTAATGAAATCGGTAAAAGCTGGAAGGATATCTTTGAAATGATGATCTGGAATCTGACATAGGGAGTCAGAATAAACAGATAATAACAGGTTGATTCCCTGCCGAAAGCCCGATAATCTATTATACAGATTAGGCGGGTTTTTTTAGATGTTCCTACCCCTGCAACGCAACTCCGGAACTCCTGATTCCTGCACTCTGTAGTTTACTTGACAAATCGTAACAAATAGTAACGGATTTTTACACAAAATATGCCATCAGCATATGTGGAGTGTTGTCATGAGCAGTAACTTTATCTCAAATATTTCCGGAGAGTGGCTTGAATCCCTTTATGATGCCTGGCGCCGGGATAACGCATCGGTGTCGCGGGAATGGCGGACTTTTTTCAGCGGCTTCGAGTTGGGAAGCTGCGACTCCGGGCGTGCTGGCTCCGGTCTGGACGAGCAGCAGGCCTTGAAACACTCCGCTGTGCAGTCCCTGATTTACCGTTACCGTAGTGTTGGTCATTTGCTGGCTTGTACCGACCCCCTTTCCCCTTGTCATCTTGATCACCCTCTGCTGACACTTTCCGCCTTCGACCTCAATGAATCCGATCTTGATACGACCTTTACCTGTCGACGTTTCATGCAACAACGCGCCACCCTGCGTGAGATTGTTGCTACCTTGCACGCCACTTATTGCCGTGAGATCGGCGTCGAGTTCATGCATATCCAAGAGCCCGCTGAACGCCAGTGGTTGATTGACCGAATGGAACCCTGCCGTAATCATTTGATGTTGAGCATTGACGAACGTCTGCATGTATTGGAAAAACTACACGAGGCAGCCCTGTTCGAATCGTTTTTGCATCGCAACTTTATCGGGCAGAAGCGTTTTTCACTGGAGGGCGGCGAGATGCTCATTCCGATGCTGGATACAGTGGTGCATGGTAGTGCGATCGCCGGTATCACTGACATAATCCTGGGGATGTCCCACCGGGGGCGTTTGAGCGTTCTGGCACATATCTTCGGAAAACCGTATGAGCATCTCTTTGCCGAATTTCGCGATAGTCAGGTTTTAAATTTTGCAGGTGACGGGGACGTCAAATATCATAAGGGGCACTCGGCAGATATTGATCTACCAGGCGGCAGACTTCATCTGACCATTGCCGCCAATCCAAGTCATCTGGAGGCGGTAAATCCGGTCGTGGAAGGGAAATGCCGCGCCAGACAGGATCGTTATGGTCTTGACGGCGCCAAGCGGGTTTTGCCAATTCTTATTCACGGAGATGCGGCCTTTGCGGGGCAGGGGAGTGTTATGGAAACACTCAATATGTCTCAGCTGGAGGGGTACCGAACTGGCGGAACTATACACATCGTGCTTAATAACCAGATCGGTTTCACTACGTTGCCCAAGGATGCCCGTTCGACCAGCTATGCTACGGATGTAGCCAAAATGCTGGCTTGCCCGGTGTTCCATGTACAGGGAGAGACGCCCGAAGCTGCGCTGCATGTTACCAGATTGGCACTGGAGTACCGCCAGACCTATGGCCGTGACGTAGTGGTGGAGTTGATCTGTTACCGCCGCCACGGCCATAATGAGGGCGATGAACCTGCCTTCACCCAGCCGCTTTTGTACCGCCGGATTGCTTCCAGGCCACCGGTGAATCGCATCTATTCCGATCTCCTCGCAGAACAGGGGATTGCCCCTGCCATCCTAGCTGAAATGGAGCAGAGTGTACTTGTACGCCTGAATTCAGCCCTTGAAATGGAGCCGCAGGTGGATGATATAGGTTTTCAAAATGAATGGAGTAGCATCAGTAGTGAGTTTAGCCTTGTCAGAGTGGAGACAGGTGTATCCGATGAAAAACTGTTGACACTGGCACGACGGCTAGCTGAATTACCTCCTGGTTTCAGTCCCCACGCAAAAATACATACACTGGTTCAGAAGCGTTTCGAGGCAGTGCTCAAGGGTAACGGTATTGATTGGGGCAATGCCGAGACGCTGGCCTATGCCTCATTGCTGGATGAGGGGACGCCGGTCCGCCTTTCAGGGCAGGATTCACGAAGGGGTACCTTCAGCCATCGCCATAGTGTGCTGCATGATATCAATGATGATAGCACCTATGTGCCGCTTGTCAGTGTAGTCCGCAATGGCGCCGCTTTTCAGAGTTGGGATAGTCTGCTTTCCGAATTTGGTGTTCTGGGCTTTGAGTACGGTTACTCCTTGGAAACACCACTAGGGTTGACCATCTGGGAGGCGCAGTTTGGCGACTTTGCCAATGGCGCACAGGTGATCATTGACCAGTTTATCTCAAGTGGAGAGACCAAGTGGAACCGCGCCAGCGGTCTCGTGCTTATGTTGCCTCATGGTTATGAAGGACAGGGGGCCGAACACTCCAGTGCCCGTGTAGAGCGTTTCCTGCAAATTTGCTCACAGGAGAATATGTTTGTAGTTAATCCATCCACCCCGTCCCAGTTATTCCATCTGCTGCGACGACAGGTAAAACAACCTTTTCGCAAGCCGTTGATTCTCTTCACCCCTAAAAGCCTGCTACGCCATCCGCTTTGTGTGTCGTCTTTCAAGGACTTAGCCTCGGGTTTCTTCCACGAGGTACTCCTTGATACTGTCGATCCAGCAAGTATCCGGCGTGTATTGCTCTGTAGCGGCAAGATTTATTACGACCTTATCGAAGAGCGCGAAAAACGAGTGGGAAGCGCTACAGCCATTATACGGGTTGAGCAGCTCTATCCATTCAGGAACGATATCCTCGCTGATTTCTTACAACAGTTGCCTCAAAATGCCAGTTTGATTTGGGTTCAGGAGGAGCCGGAAAACATGGGGGCCTGGAGCTATCTGCGTCCGAAGCTGATAGAGCAGTTCGGGAATATCCGCTATGTTGGCCGTCCCGAAGATAGTTGCCCTGCTGTTGCTTCTCATCATAAGCACGCTGAAGAACAGACGGCGATTATCAATGCAGCTTTTGACGCGTAAAATATTGGTAACGGCAGACAAAGTGCGGGTCCGCATTACGGTTGACAATTTGTTCCAAGCTGTGTAAATAATATAAATATTTTTCAAAGGAATTCCATGTTCAACCTTCTGTTCATATCCAACAGCCCCAAGATGGCATTCATAAAAAACAATCTACAGACTATGTCTAAGGTCAAGATTGATGTTGTTACCGATTTTGATCGGGGGCTGAAGGATGTCTTTGAAAAACGTCCGGCTACAATCATTATTCAGGACCAAATTTCTGGCGTTACCGGAGAGAGTGTTGCCCGCCACATACAGATGTTGTTGGGCAGCGGAGCCCCGGTTTTTGTCCTTATGCATGAAGGAAAAACACGGATTAAACCGATCAAGGGTCTGTTTGAACACATAGTTGATCTGACACAACCTGATACCAAGCTGTTTGAGGATATCCAGGCAATCCTCAAAACGATCCTAGGTCCCGAATGGGAAAAAAATGTTATCGCGCCAAAGCAAAATGCTTCTTCTGTCGTTACTTCCTTTGCTATGCCCGATGATAATAGTGCGGATGTGCACCGGTTGGTGGATGATTTTATCTTTGATTTGGAAAACACTGACAAATCTAGTCAGGAGGAAACTCTACAACCATCCTTTTTACATATGGACCAACCGGAGGAAGAGCTGTTTGAGTTTGAATATGCTGCTGATTCACCGTTTGAGGGTTTAGTGACTAACCTGGCAGCAACGGAAGAGCTGTTTAAGTTTGAATATTCTGCTGATTCACAATCAATTAATCAGATTGAACCAAAAGTTCCGGTAGTGTTGCTTAAACCCAAGCAGAAGGATACAATCCCTGGGCCAGCGCCCCCCCCGAAACAAAAAACACCTTCACAGGAGATTTTTGCTGAAACTTCTTTAGTGGAAGAGATGTCGGTTGCCCCAGTGGATGTGGTGATTGCGCCCGAGACCGAGCCTGGAAAAGCCGAGCAGCATGATTTGGTTGAACCAAAGATTACTATTCATAATACTCTGACGCCTGATACTGCGGATGTTACATCCCAAGTTGATGGTGGGGAGCTGAATCCCGTCCAGCCATCACCTGCTGAGTGCCGTATAACTCCTGCTTCGCAGGAAATTCACGAACAAATTCCCGAAGATCTTCTACAGGCCTTTGGAGAAAATTATCATTCTCAGGCAAGTACCTGGAAGCGGTTGGCCATTGTTGTTATCGTGGTTATAGGACTGGGTGCGGGAGGATGGGCACTGATTAAGCAGAAACCCATCCTGCTGTCATTTAAAACCAAAATGCCGACATCTCCTCCGGTCTCAACCCCCATAAAATCTAAAGAGGTTGCTGCTATCCCTGTAGGTAAGCCTGTCGGTGCTACAACCTTGCCGTTGCCTTCATTTATCCCAACAACTCGTCGTGATGTTCTTTTTACAACGAAGAATCCTGGTTGGGAACGTTATGTCGGCAAGATGTACGAATATCGTGTTTTCCGGTCTGGTGATAAGGTCAAGGTGGTTCAAGTTCTGGCCGGTATTGGGACACAGACGGTTGACAACAAATTTTTTACGACAGTGCTTAAAGAATTTATTGGAAACGTCGACTATTCGATCAGTTCCCAGGAGCAGAAGCAGGGTTACCTTGTACAGCGTGGAAGTGTTGGTCAGAAAGCTGATCTGCTGGTTTACCGCTTGAAAAAAACTGGACGGATCCGGGCGTTCGTGGTTGCGCTTAATTAAGTAATATTACAGAATATTTGACAGTTAGCATTATACGGAGTATTTAACACATTCGTGCAATAGTAACTTTTCAACCCCAATAAATCAGTTTTCTACTAATATGCGGAGATGCAATGTCTTTTATTATCGGCTTCCGCCGAACGCTGGTGACATGTAGTGCGGTCATAACTCTGTTATGTACCGTAGTCGTGCATGCAACTATGGAACCTCGCTTTGAACTTGATGCGCAGACACTGGATGGTTCCAAGCCAACATTAAAGTTATCCCAAAAAAATGAAAAGCGGGCGTCCCGAGTCCGAATTGACAAACCAATTGAGGGTGACGGCAGTCGTGAAACAATCTATGTTGTCAGGCAGGGTGACAACCTGTTCAAGATCCTTATGCGTGAGTATGGTTGTACTAATGACGAGGCCGAGGTTTTTATCGGGGAAATCCGCCGCAAAAACAATATGTACGATATCAGACGCCTCAAGATTGGGCAGAAGATTGTAATTCCGCCAGTTGACCGCAAAGTCGATAAAATGCTCAAGTTTGCCAAGTCGGTGAAAGGTACGTCCGGCTTGTCTGCTCCTGTTGATAATTACCCGGTTACCGCTGGTCAGGCCTTCCGGCTTGAATCTCCGGTCGCCGCAGCCAAGACCTATCAGGAAACCACTACGGCGGTTGAGGCTGTCTGGGCAAAAATGATTCCGTCAAAGGGAGAGTTGCAAAAGCCGATTACACTTCAATCACCCGCATTTTCACTGACCCTTGATCCCAAGCGTTATCCTGTTTTTAAGACCATGGATGGCGGCACTATTTTACTCGATCAAAATGCTACTATACCACCTCTGGTTAAATCCCTGATTGAAGAAAAAGATCATACGGTACGCATTGTCTCTGAATCCCCTGCTAATGGCAGGCGTTTTCTGTCCGCCATGCTCGGTGCGGCAGGTTTCTATTCTGTTGAAGAAAATTTCAATATGGAGTTCGGCACGGACCCCAAACTGGTGGTGCATTCGGATTTCAAGATTGAGAAAACATCGGAAAGTCTTATAAATCAGGATGTTATTCTGTTAAATAGTAGGGAGACGTCGTTTCCGCAGTCTCTTGACGAGTTTCTGAAAAAAGAGGGTTTTACCGTTTACGAACTCTTTGCATCCTTGAAACCACTCACTCTCCGCACCCCCTCCCGGCAGATACACCAGATTACTGCCAAGGGTCAACCCGAGATTCTGGATGCTATCCTCAAAGCCCTTGAGGTGTCGTATCAAACTGACCGTAATATTGATGTTTTTGCTGCTGACAACAATGGTATCTCCCTGTCAGTCAAGGCGGAACGTTTTTTTGAACGAGGCGGACAACGGTTTGTTGTCACCAGTTTCGATGGCGATCCGGTTACATATACTCTGTTCAGGATTCTGGAGACCAGGGGGTACCGGGTAGTTATTCTTGAAGCCAAGGATGATTTTCGCAAAATCACCGAGAAAATTCTTTCACGTTTACGCATTCAGGGTGGCTATGCGCAACATAAGCTCTGGTCGGATGATGCCACAAACTACTCTCTACAGATGTCTGGATTCAATCTGGAGGGCGCAGGTATTCCAGATGGTTCATTATTTCTGACAAATCTGCCGCTTGACCGCATTATTCTCGATCTGCTCAAGGAAAATGGATATAATGTTCATGTAAAGTGAAAGAAGTTGTAACTTTTTGATTTTATCTGCTATAAGCGCTCGTATCCCTGCATATGGGCGTTTTTATTAAGACACTTACTCTCCGAACATAACGAGATACATATGGCTGTAAAAAAAGTTGGGGAGCTATTAATTGAACAGGCTCTGATCACCCCGGAACAACTGGGTGAAGCCCTCGAATTGCAGAAGGTCTTTCCAGATCAACTGATTGGCCAGCTTCTATGTAAGCTGGGGTTTATCAAGGAAAGTGATCTGAGCCTTGTTCTTGATCAAAAGGACAAACGCCGCAAGCTTTCTGAAATTCTTTTGCAGAGTGGGATTGTTGATCCGCAGAAGATTGCTCATGCTATGGAAATCAGCAAGCAGCGCGATATCTCCTTTGATAAGGCACTTCTCAAGCTGCGTTATGTTGAAGAAGAAGAGCTTGCCGAGGCTGTTGCCAGCCAGTATGACCTTCCCTATGTCAGAATCAACGCCCTTGACCTGGATATCTCTTTGTCCAGATATATAAGTGCCGCTTATGCCCAAAAACAGCGCATCGCACCGATCTCCAAGATAGGCAATACCCTTACCCTGGCTGTGGCGCACCCACTGAAACATCACGACATCAGGGAGTTGGAAGATAATATTCGCCTCAAAATCATCTCGGCGATCGCCACTGAATCCAATGTCTACAAGGTGCTCAAGCGTCTCTATAATGTTGATATGAGCAGTGCTGTAAGCTCAAATGATGAAGTTAACCTGGATATAGTTCCTGACAGCATCGTCGATCTACTCAGCAAAAGTTCCGGCTCAGATGAGCCCGAAGTCGAGGAGGAAACTAAAAAGGTTACCGAGAAGGACAGTGTTATCGTTAAGCTGGTCAACAAGATCATATACGATGCATATCTTGGTAAAGCCTCCGATATTCATATCGAACCCTATCCCGGGAAAAGAGACGTGGTAGTCCGCACGAGGATCGACGGTCAATGTTCCATTTATCAGAAGATTCCTTACAAGTATAAATTTGCCATCCCTTCACGCATCAAAATCATGGCTGATCTAGACATTGCCGAAAGGCGCAAGCCCCAGGACGGCAAGATTAATTTCAAAAAATTCGGTCCGCTGGATACAGAGCTACGAGTTGCTACCATGCCTACGGTTGGAGGACTGGAGGACGTGGTCATCAGGGTGCTGTCGGATGGAGAACCGCTGTCCTTCAAGGATCTTGGCCTGACTGATCGGAATATGCGTATTTTTCAAGAGGCGCTCAGCACTCCTCACGGTCTTGTTCTTGTCGTAGGGCCAACTGGTTCAGGAAAAACTACAACTCTTCACTCCGGCCTTGCCATGATCAATACCCCGAACAGGAAAATATGGACGGCTGAGGATCCGGTCGAGATTACCCAGCCGGGTCTGCGGCAGGTACAAGTCAATGCCCGCATAGGTTTTACTTTTGCGGTTGCGTTGCGTTCCTTCCTCCGTCTTGACCCAGACGTGATCATGGTCGGTGAGATGCGTGACGAGGAGACCGCCAGCACCGCAGTGGAGGCATCTCTTACCGGCCATCTGGTATTTTCAACGTTGCACACCAACTCTGCGCCTGAAACGGTTACAAGGCTTTTGGAGATGGGGCTGGATCCCTATAGTTTTTCCGATTCTCTCATCTGCATCCTGGCCCAGCGTCTGGCGCGTTGTTTGTGCAAGGAATGCAAGGAGAGCTATAACCCTGGTGAAACGGAACTCGACGAGATCATTGAAGAGTATGGCCGCGAAGACTTTGTCTTTACCGGACTTGCCAGGGAGAATTTGACAATGTCCAGGGCGGTTGGGTGTGATCGCTGTGGAGGTAGCGGCTACCGAGGTCGACTGGGTATTCATGAAGTGCTGGAATGCACTCCAAAACTGAAAGGACTCATCAAGCACCGGTCGGATACGGATGCTGTTCGTGAACAGGCTGCGTTAGACGGCATGACCAACCTTAAACAGGATGGCATTCTTAAGGTGTTCCAGGGTCTGACGGATATCCATGAAGTGCGGCGGGTCTGCATCAAGTAGGATCGTTGATATGAAAGAAAAATTGCTTGCATTTGCAAGTTTGGCATGGTAAAAAATGTAAAATTTATGTTCACCTAAAAGTGGGCTCGCAAAGCTCACTTTTTTTGTTTCTAAAAAGAGTTTATGGCACTTCACAAAGATGATATATGCGGACGTGTTACCGCCATTGCCCAGCCGATTCTAGAATCGCTTCATCTTGAATTGGTAGATATCGAATTCAAGCGTAGCGGCAAGGAATTGATATTGTGCCTTTTTATCGACAAGGACGGTGGTGTAAACGTTGATGATTGCGCTGATGTCAGTCGCGAATTGTCGCTTATTATCGATATTGAGGATTTTATTCCCGGCAACTACAGTCTTGAGGTTTCATCACCCGGTCTTGACCGCCCGCTCAAAAATATTTTGGATTATAAGCGTTTTGCAGGTCGGTTGGTTAAGGTAAAAACCTATGAGCCGTTTCTGGATGATGTTGGCAATCGTCGCAAGACCTTTTTGGGGCATTTAGTTGGTCTGACGGATGGCCTTGTTGTCTTGAAACTCACTGAAGGCCCGACCGCTTCAATACCACTGGAGCGTATTGCCAAGGCAAACCTGGAGTTCGAGTTTTAGTAAGTTAAACGTTGTTTCTGCGGATTTTGCAGAAAATAACTTCGTTAACTTACTTATCCTGTTTATCAGGGTAAACGGATTTATAAAGGGTCATCTACAGCTTTTTATTAATTCGCTGAGAAGGTGTTGATCTGATTTCATATAAATCAACAAGGAGAAGCAATCGTGGATACGAACATAAGTATCAAGCATGCCATTGACCAGATCGTCAAGGAAAAGGGAATCGAGCGCCAGGTAGTTCTGGAGGCCATGGAACAGGCGGTTTTAACCGCAGCCAATAAGAAGTATCGTAACACTCGTGATCTTGAGGCTCGCTATAACCAGGATTCGGGAGAGGTGGAGCTGTTTGAATTTGTAACCGTTGTGGAAGAGGTGCTGGACTCCTACAAAGAGATAGACCTGGAAGAAGCTCGCGAGATCGATCCCGACGTGGAGATCGGTGATTCGCTTGGGGAAAAGCTGGATGCCAGTGGTTTCAGCCGGATTGCCGCCCAGACTGCCAAACAGGTTATTATTCAAAAGGTGCGCGAGGCAGAACGGGAGACGATCTTCAATGAGTACAGTGATCGTCAATGGGAAATCATCACTGGTATGGTACGCCGCTTTGAAAAGGGTGATCTGCTGGTGGATCTGGGCAGGGTCGAAGCAGTGCTCCCATCCAAGGAACAGATGCCTCGTGAGGTGTACCGACCCGGTGATCGTATCAGGGCCATAATCACAGATATACGCATGACTACCAAAGGTCCTCAGATCATTCTTTCCCGGACGCATCCCAGCATGCTGGCCAAGTTGTTTGAGGCCGAGGTTCCCGAGATTGCCGAAGGTATAGTGGAAATTAACGCTATTGTGCGTGATCCCGGCAGTCGCGCTAAACTTGCTGTTTCATCCAACGATTCCGATGTAGATCCGGTGGGCGCCTGCGTTGGCATGCGTGGCGCCCGTGTTCAGAATGTGGTTTCCGAACTGCGCGGTGAAAAAATCGATATCATTCCATGGTCAGAAGATATTGCCCGCTTTGCCTGCAACTCTCTATCGCCAGCTCAGGTTTCCAAGATTTTTGTTGATGAGGATAATCGTACCCTGGAGGTTATAGTGGCCGATGACCAGCTTTCTCTGGCTATTGGCAAGCGAGGTCAGAACGTCAGTCTGGCAGCACGCCTGACCGGTTGTCGCATAGACATCAAGAGCGAATCCAAAGCTGCTGAGGCCGAACTGCATGAATACGCCTCCTTCGACGGTACTCAGGAGGAAGAGGACGAGGTAGCTGAGGCAGAAGCTGACATTGAATCAATTGTTGAGGCAGGTACTGCTGTTGAGGCTGTTACAGAGGCAATTGCCGAAAAGATAGAGGAGTAGTACGAAAAAATGTCGCGGCTGGCTCAACATGAAGTACCGCAACGAAGTTGTCTTGGTTGTCGTGAATCACGCGACAAGGGACAACTGCTCCGTTTTGTAATCTCTCCACAGGATGAAGTAGTTCCGGATCTTGAAGCAAAACTACCCGGAAGGGGCGCATACACCTGCATAAGCTCGACGTGCTTGACCACTGCATCCCGTCAGCGCCAGTTCAGTCGTGCTTTCAAACGTGAGGTTTCGCTACCTCCGCCTGAAGAGTTTGTCGCATTGACAGCACATCTGCTGCGGGAACGTATTCTTGGCTATCTCGGGTTGGCCAATAAAGCCGGCAAGATCATTTCTGGCGGTTCACTTGTCAGTGATGCAATTCGTAGTGGAAATAAGCCAGGCTTGGTTCTGGTTGCAACAGATGTTTCCGAGGCTATTGGTAAGCGTATTGAAACGCTTGCCAGCGTACATCGCATGCCGTGCGTATGCATCATGACAAAAAATGATTTCGGCGACATACTTGGCAAGGCGCCCCGCAGCGCGGTTGCGGTGAGGTCTGGTGGGTTTGTTAAACAACTTGTCAGTGTTATTGAACGATACAGAAACTTCCTGGGGGAGGTGTAGGTCCTATGAGTAAGATACGTGTGAGTAACTTGGCTGAACGGCTGGGGCTTGAGACCCGCGAGGTCTTGACCCGCCTTAAGGATATAGGTGTTGATGCCAAAACAGCCACCTCTTTGGTTGAGGAAGATGTCATTAACAAATTGATGCCACCCCAACCCAAGGAAGGAAGTCCTGATGAGGTGAGGGTCACCACCACGATCATTCGTCGCCGTGCCAAGGTCGTAGCCGCACCTGTCGAAGAAGTGGCGCCGGTGGTTCAGAAAATACCACGTGTTGAGCTACCGCCAGAGCCTGAAGTTGTTGTTGCAGTGCCTGAAAAACAACCGCTTGAAGAGGTAATTGATGCGGTGAAAATGCCGGTAGAAGTTGTTGCTCCTGTCGAGAAGGTAGTGGAACCTGTTGAACAAGTAGTAAAGCTGGGCCCAAATCAGGCTCGTATCCTTGGTCGCATGGAGATTCCCGGTGTGACCACCAGGCCGAATCGAGTGGTGCCGAAAGAGCTACCCGCAGCACCGCCTCGTTCTGCTGCGCCGCGCCCGGTTGCTCCACGCCCAGTTGCGCCACGTCCGGCTGAGCCTGGACAGAAAAGGCCTGCTCCTGCGGCTGGCGCTACGGAACCGGATCGCTCCCGTATGAAACAGGTACAGATTACACCAGCCTCACCTCCCGGTGCTGATGATCGCCGCAAAACTGGTGGCAAGGGGCCTGGTGGATATACCGATGCTGGTAAGACGGGTAAAAAAGGCGCGCCACCTGCCAAGAAAAAAGAACAGCCACGTAAAAACGATGTAATTGAAAAACGTGAAAGAATCTTTGATCCGGTTTATAAAGGTTCCAAGAAAAAGGGCCGGGAACGGTCGGTCGAAACACGCAAGACCGAGATAACGGTTCCCAAGGCGATCAAGCGCATCATCAGGATTTCAGAAAGTATTAGTGTCGGTGAACTTGCCAAGCGCATGGGCATCAAGGCCAACGACCTGATCAAATCACTTATGAAGATGGGTATGATGGTCACCATTAATCATCCGCTTGACTTCGATACTGCTGTTATCCTTTCGTCCGAGTATGGCTACGAGGTTGAAAACGTGGCGGTTGATCTGGACGAGATCCTCGAATCTGTTCCTGATGCGCCGGAAACCTTGCAGAAACGATCACCAGTGGTCACCATCATGGGTCACGTTGATCATGGTAAAACCTCACTGCTGGACGCAATTCGCGAGGCCAATGTAATCGCTGGTGAAGCCGGCGGCATAACTCAGCATATCGGCGCATACGATGTGGAGCTAAACGGACGCAAGATAACCTTCCTGGATACGCCAGGTCATGAGGCTTTTACCGCCATGCGTGCACGTGGCGCAAAGGTTACGGATATTGTTATTCTGGTTGTGGCTGCTGACGATGGGGTCATGCCTCAGACACGCGAAGCCATAAATCATTCCAAGGCAGCCGGCGTACCAATCATCGTTGCCGTCAACAAGATTGACAAACCTGATGCCAGACCTGATCAGGTCAAGCGGGAATTGATGGAACATGGGCTTGTCTCCTCGGAATGGGGCGGTGACACTACCATGGTCGAGGTTTCGGCCAAAAAGCGACTCAACCTGGAAGAGTTGCTGGAAATGGTGCTCTTACAGGCTGACATGATGGAGTTGACGGCTAATCCTGACAAACTGGCCAAGGGTACCGTTGTTGAAGCCAAGCTGGACAAAGGTCGCGGTCCTGTGGCTACGGTACTGGTTCAGGAAGGTACTCTGAAAAATGGAGACTACTGCGTGGTTGGCATTCACTCCGGTCGCGTCAGGGCCATGCAGAATGACCGCGGTGAGAAGGTCATCAAGGCCGGGCCCTCCATGCCGGTAGAGTTGGTTGGTCTCTCGGGTGTGCCTGATGCCGGGGATGTTTTTGTATCAATGAAGGATGAGAAGCAGGCCAAGGAAATCGCCACCCTTCGCCAGATCAAACAGCGAGAGGTTGAACTGTCCAAGCATACCAAATTGTCTCTTGAGGATCTCTACAAGCGTATCCAGAGTGGTGAGGTTAAAGACCTTAATGTAATCGTCAAGGGTGATGTCCAGGGTTCAGTCGAAGCGGTTGGTGAATCATTACGCAAGCTCTCTACAGATGCAGTACGGCTCAATGTTATCCATTTGGCTGTTGGCGCTATCACTGAAACTGATGTCAATCTGGCGGCGGCATCCAATGCCATCATCATCGGCTTTAACGTTCGACCCGAGGTAAAGGCTCAGGGGCTTGCGGAGAAGGAGGGTGTTGATATACGCCTTTACAGCATTATTTACGATGCGGTTGAGGATGTGAGGAAGGCTATGGAAGGCCTTCTGGAGCCGACTTTGAAAGAAAAATACCTGGGGCGTGCTGAAATCCGCGAGGTATTCTCGGTTCCCAAGGTTGGCAATGTGGCTGGCAGCTATATTCAGGATGGAAAGATGCTACGCAACGCTCAAGTGCGATTGCTGCGTGACAATGTTGTGGTCTACGAAGGCAAGCTATCCTCTTTGCGCCGTATCAAAGACGATGTCAAAGAGGTTGCCAGTGGCTATGAGTGCGGTATTGGCCTGGAAAACTACAATGATATCAAAATCGGCGATATCATCGAAGCGTTCGAAATTGAGAAGGTTGCCACAAAACTTTAACTGTAGCTGTTCTGTGCAGAGGACAAGAATTGCGAATAATCTTCTCCCTTGACACCATAACCTTTGTACCCAGGTAATTATGAGCAAGCGTTCCGAAAAAATTGCCGAAACTATTCACGAGACGGTTTCATTGATTCTCTGTAAAGGACTCAATGACCCGCGTATCGGTTTTGTAACAATCATAGCCGTTGAGGTTACCGAGGATCTTAGTCTGGCACGCATCTTTTTCACGGCTATTGGTGACGATGAATCCCGGAAGCATAGTGAGATCGGTTTGAACAGCGCCAAGGGCTTTATTCGTAAAGAACTGGGCCGTGTACTGACTATACGCCATCTTCCCGAAATTCTATTTAAATACGACCATTCGCAGGATTACGGTAACCGGATTGACTCAATCCTCAAGGAGATCAGCACAGAGCATGATGGAGATGATTCAGAACATAGTTGATGAGATACGCACTAACAACTCCTTTCTGCTGACTTCCCACGAGAGTCCGGATGGCGATGCCATTGGTTCAGCATTGGCTTTGGCATCTTTTCTCCGAAAAATCGGCAAAGAAGTGTGTGTTCATTTTTGTGATCCCGTGCCGGAATTGTATGTATTTATGCCGGGTACCGAGACTATTAAATCCCAGATAACCGACCGTGACTTCGATGTCGCCTTTGTGTTGGATATTGGTGAATTACATCGCGCGGGGGACATATTCTGCCGATTCACACGTATTAAAAAGCTCATCAACCTTGATCATCATCTCGGTTGTGAGCAGTTCGGCGCCTATAATCTCATCGATCCCACTGCCGCTGCTACAGGTGTCCTGGTATATCGCATTGCCAAGGAGTTTGGTTATAGCTTCGATATAGAGACCGCTCTTTGTCTCTATGTTGCCATAATTACAGATACCGGTTCATTTCGCTACTCAAACTCCAACCGCGAGGCATTCACTATTGCCGGCGAGATGATTGAGTGCGGCATCAATGCCTGGGACGTAGCCGAACAGGTTTACGAGAATCAGCCACTTAAGCGTCTTGAACTTTTGGCGCTTGCCATTAATACCCTTGAGGTGTTCAAAGAAGGGATGGCGGCCTCGCTGATCGTAACACTCGACATGTATGCGAAAACTGGCGCCAATGCTGAATTGACTGATGGATTTGTCAATTATCCTCGCTCTATAAGGGGTGTTGAGGTTGCCATCTTCTTTCGTCAGATCGATGAAAGAAGATACAAGGTCGGGTTTCGGTCCAAAGGAAAGGTAAATGTGGCCGAGTTTGCGGCTGTTCTTGGTGGAGGTGGGCATCATAACGCTGCTGGCTGTACGGTTGACGGAACATTGGATGAAATCAAATCAAAGGTTTATAGTATCTTGGAATCTTCCATTTAATCCCAGGTTTTTATCAAAAACAATCTGTGGAGATCTGGCTGTCAGCTTGTGTCCGGGTATGGTTGCAACCTATCCCGAGTTCTGTACTCATAATACTCCCTCAACTACGCCATCATCCTGAATATCCCCTGTTATGAATGGTTTTATTGTCATAGACAAGCCGACCGGCATCACCTCTCATGATGTGGTGAACCGTGTGCGACGGATTCTCGGAACCAAAAAGGTCGGTCACACTGGTACATTGGATCCCTTTGCCACAGGAGTCTTGCCTGTAGCGGTCAATGATGGGACCAAGACTATTCCTTTTCTGGACGAGGGACTCAAGTGCTACGAAGCATTGATGCGTCTTGGGGTTGTCACCGATACTCTGGATATGACAGGAAAACTGTTGCATGAAGCGGATTATTCGGTTGTTGACAGGCAATCACTTGAGATTGTTCTGACACGTTTCACCGGCGCTATCAGCCAGGTGCCTCCCATGTTTTCGGCAATCAAACGCGATGGTCAGCCGCTCTATAAGTTGGCCCGGCAAGGGCAGGATGTTGAAAGAGTAGCGCGCCATATTGAAATCAAGTCGCTGGAGTTACTATCTTTTGAACCGCCTTTTGTTGGATTTAGGGTGAGCTGCTCGCGCGGTACCTACATACGTTCTCTTGCGGACGATATTGGCGCCGCTCTCGGCTGTGGCGCGGCTCTACAGGAGTTACGCAGGACTTCGAGCGGCCCTTTTGAGATATCAGCAGCCCTCTCCCTCGAAGCCCTGGAGATGGCCAACAGTGGTACAGCAAGGAATGATTTGTTCATATCGCCTTATGACGCTCTTAATCACTTGGTGGATATTCCTTTGGCCGATACCGGTCTGTTTAAAGTCAAGCGTGGTATTTCGCCTGCCTGGGATGATACCGTAGCGCCTATGCCTCTTGATTGTCACGTATCGTTACTGGCAAGGCTATCTTGCGATAACATGTTAATCGCAGTCGCACAGCTTGTGCCGGTTATCAACAATCCTGCCCGAATCATTCTTAAGCGTGTCTTTGTCTGAGGTAACCGATCACAGGGTTTGAATTTTTGCCTGACGTCATATGCAAGTTTTTGCTATGGTATTCCTCAAGAGGAGATATCATGTCAGAGTCGCTATACTTTATACGGGGGCGACAAATCAGTTCGGATGATCTACACGACATCCGCACTATCATCTTGTTTTGACTCAGCGTGAATAGGACTTTTGGCTCGTTTGTGACAAACCATCACGAACGGAGGAAAGTCCATGCGAAAGAAACGTCACTATTACACCCCGGAAGAGAAGGTTTCCATTTTACGGCGTCACTGGTCGAGCATACTACAGTATCCGATCTGTGTGACGAACTTCAGCTTCAGCCGAAGATTTTTTACATTTGGCAGAAGCAGCTTTTCGAGAATGGAGACGCTGCCTTTACTGCCTCTTATTAATCCCGTATTAATCTATTACCAGCGCGATTTCCACTGGAACTGGTGCGGCCAGTTGACGGTATTGGAAGAATTCTGGAAGCCGGTATGGCAAACGGTGCAAGCTGAATTACGACCACTTCCGTGACCTTCACTCCCGGCAAATTCCGACGCCGAGCCGCCACCGCGAGATGTATTGTGACAAACACGGCAGTCACCCATGGCCATAGCTTTCCCTTGGTACTGCATGAACTGGTAATTATCCGAGTCCTGGTTAGAAGGGGTCATAGAATGGGGGCTGCCATGACAGGCAGAGCAAAAGAGCCCGCCATGCCCGATGGCATTACGGTAGAGCGTTATTCCGGTATCCACCTGAGCAACACCGGTATTATGACAGGTCACACACTTGGGCTCGCTCACCCAGGGGACTCGAGAGCCAAGGGCAATTGTGCTGGCAACCGTGGCCAGAGTACCGTGACAATTGATGCAATTCCCGTCTGCTGCGGTGTGATGATTACTCCGATTGCACTGGGTGACTGCTCCGGGATGGCAGTCGTAGCAACTCGGAGGAGTCGCCAGGGAGGAGTGAAAGCCATGTATGGCCTGGGAAAGATATTTGCCGGAAGTTCCCGGTCCCGTCTGACCGAGTGCAGGACTGCCGTGGCATTTGGCACAGAGGACCGGTTTCGAGGAAAGCAAAGTAGTTTTGCTTATGGAATCATGCGTTGAAAGGACGTCATTGAAGACTACCGTCGGATTTGTCGAGTTGCCATGACACTTGCCGCAGTTGATCTCGTCGGAAGTGGGAATTGTGCTTCGGGTCTGGGCTAGTGTGCTGTCGGTACCGCTGTCCTTTACGGTGACTTCTATCACCTGGTAAGGATTCCAGGGGCTGCCGACTCCGTCATTGACCGGGGTTACCGGGATGCCGCTGGCAACAAAATAGCCTGCCTTGGCAAGCATTGATCCGGTCAATCCATTCGATACTCCTGGATCATCCAGATTCAGGCCTTTGTCGATTGCAGGTGTACCACCGAACAACTGTAGGGCATACGTCCAGAACTGTGTGAAGAGTCCCTTCTGTGAGGTAGTATTGTTTATTATCCGGTATGTAACTGTCACCCCGGCGGTGATTACTGCAGGCTTGTTTCCTCTTCTAATGACCTGAGCCCGGACATTATTATACGGCGGGAGTATAACCGCCGTATCGTAACTGGGATTAAGACAGTGCATTCCCAATTCATTCCAGGCCAGCACCACGTAGGATTGCCCGGCGGTTGCGCTGACGCCCTGAACAGGAGGCGTGGTTTCGGAAGCTGGCAGTGGAGTCAGCACGGGTAGCGTCAGCCCGCCTCCGGCAGCAGGTCCTGCTGAAACAATCAGCGTAACAACAGATCCTGAAACGACCGATGTCCCTGATGGCGGGCTCTGGCTGATGACCGTGCCACTGGGCACAGTCACGCTGTTCTGCGGAGTAATTCCCCCCATCGTAAGTCCGGCTGCGGTGATTGCATTAGTTGCAGCCGTTTGCGTTTGGCCCACGAGATTCGGGACGGAGACCTGTGCATTCGATGTCAGTGTTTTCTCATTGCCACCACCACCTCCGCCTGAGCAGCCTCCTGCCACAAGAATGATCATCAGCAGAAATAGAGGCGCCAAGAATTTGTGAGTTTTCATTTTTTTCTCCTTTAACTGGATTCGCAGGCTTGCATGGTTGTTCTGCACAGAAGGGATGATATCCTCTTAAAATGGCTATTCCGGTGAATCCGACAAAGAAAATGTGATGGTGACCAGAAGAAGCTCTGGGGTCAGGCTTACAAGTTGGTAAGTTTAAGAAGAAGCTCTGAGGTCAGGCTTCCAAGTTGGTAAGTTTAAGGACATGGTGTAAGATTTCCACATAGCACACAAACCTCGCATTCATCTTCCAGGCGGACTCTATCACGTTATGTCAACTTGGAAGACACCACTGATCCTTCTGATCTCACCTATAGCACCGTCGCCGAAGCAACTGCTATTCCATCTTATTACCTGCAATATTCTGTATGATATCCATAAGCAGGTAATTTATGTCTGTAGATGCAAGCTTTGCACAAAAGTAATTGTACATCGGCGTGGTTTCCGGTGTTGAACCAAGGAGATTCCAAATCAAGCTTATCCCTTCCTGGTTTGCCTGTAGGTTTTTATATTTTTCGGGTTCTTTGCTCATCAAAACAGCAACAGCGTGACAGAATTTTTCGTGTAATTGTTCAAGCGTTTGATCGATATGTTCTATTTTGGAATAGATAACCTTTGAAACTTTTTCCAGCGACTGGGCGGCAACTGCTTTCTGGATTTTTCTGATGCTCTTTCCATCCTGAACGAAATTTGGCTGATAACCGTCAAGAACTGAAGTCAGGGAGCTTTTTTCTGCCTGCAACAGAATGCAGATGGGTGATCGTAAACCTGACAAATCTTTTTCAGCTTCTTCCAGCCAGCTGATATATGCATCCACAAAACGTTGGCTTTCGGTACGATATACATTACTGACATCTGAAAGTCTAATCGCTTGTCCCATGAGTTTTTCCCGCAAAATACATTGCATCCTGGTTTCCTCCCTGTAGATCATTCCACCTGCAACGTATGCTTCACACCACCGGATTCACTGGCTTGTGTTGCCCATTCGAGCCCTTCTTCCTTCAGGGTAATTTTCAGGCGCACAACGCTCGTGGTTGATGACTGTTCTTTTACATCAGATGTCTTGATATTGGCCACAATACTAGGAGGTACTGACTCTTTGGCGATGCCGACAGTTGATGCCTTGGCTCTGAGGTCTCGTGCTATTGTTTCTTTGTGCTTATCGGTAAGGCTTGTTTTTGTTTTCTTCAGAGTGGCTGTGAAAGCATCCTGTACACAGCGTGCAATAGTTTCTTCCATGACTGGAGCACGTGTCTGTTTTAACATAACAAGGCGCGTGTTCACCTCTTCTGCAAAGGTTTTACGGAAGATGGGGCTGGGCTTGATATTGTTTTTGGTAAGAGTGGATTCTAATTGTGAATCCAAGGCAGATGCAATTTTTGCAGGTTCTTCCATCGCCCCTTTTTCTCCTTCCAGATCATTATCGATGAGAAAAGGCATATCGATGGTCAATTCAGGGATACGTATGCGTGGAACTGACAATCCTTCGAGAAGGGGGATGCTTTTGTAGTATTCCGCCAGTGCAGCTGTTTGTTCATCAGCCATACGTCGTGCGCGAATTAATCCTGACATGAGTGAACCCAACAGGTCGCCTAAATCTGCCATAAAATATCTCCTTGAGAGTAGACGCATGCAGGTAAAAGGAAGCTTCCGTACCCATTTACCTGCATGCCCATGGTTTTTACACTACGCAGGCGCTGGTGTTGCCGGTACTTCCTTGATGCTGTTTTCGAGAATACCCAGGAGTTTTTCCATCCCGGCAGGAAGCTCATCCTGCACTGCACGAACATGAATAGCAAGACTGTAAGTCCGTTCAGTTTTATCTGTTGCAGATGTTGATTTCTTAGTGCTGTAACTGCATTTCAACTCTGCTGAAACAGGCCCCCATCCGCCTTTTACCGCCAAAGATGCAGCCAATTCTGATGATGACGTAGTGGTTGACTCCACAACAGAATTTATCTTCGCGTTGAAGTCAATCGTTACCTCTTCCACCCGGATATAGGGAATAGGAAGCATCGTGAGAATCGGTACCGTCAGTTTCATGTCTATCGGCGTGGGGATCGTGGGGCCAGGCTTCCCATCAACGAGCGGACCTGGTTTATCAATAATTTTCGTATATTCGAAAGTAACCATCGTTGGCTTGCCCGGATTTTCCGCATCCGGAGCATTAAATCCGACACTCTTTATGAAATCAACCGATGTTTGCGCAGATTGTGCTTGAGCTTTGATGACAGCGTTCAACGGGCCGCCAATCATAGATTCAAAATTTATGTTTGATAATTCCTGACCTTCTGTTCCGGCCATAATAGCCTCCTTTATCAGTTAGTTAGCCTGATTTTGTCTTTCCTGACTACTCACGACAGACTACTTCTGTACCCAAAGTTGCAACTTTGCCCTGACCAGTCATCTTCTCATAGGCATCACCTCCACGCTCAGTGAATAACAGGATATGAGTTCACCCGCAATTTTACTCTATAATAGTTTTTAATAATTATATACTTCGTTTGGTTGATGTCAAATGGACTTGCGGATTTACGTCGGGCTGGTAGCCTTCCGCTCCTCCTGCACTGCCTCAAACCCCTTGCGTACCCACATGGCGACACTCCCGATATTGAATTTTTCAAACCCTGGCGGCGGCTTTACCCCCGGGTCGAGAGGATGCAGCTGCACGGCCTGTTCCCCTTTTTCCTTCAGCGCCGTATCCAGTTCCCAGCCGACCCACTTGGACTCGCTGGAGTTTTTAGACCAGAAGAGGAGGAACAGGTCCCGCTGTCTGATTTCATTGTCGAGACGCAGCTTCCACTCCTCTCCCGGATTGAGGTCGAGGCAATCCTGGAATATGTCGATACCGGCGCTGATCTTGATGGCGTCCACCCGGTCGAGAACCCGCAGCCGGTCCTTGGAGGAGTAGGAGGCGAAGGCGGTGCGGGCCGGTTCTGCGGTGGCAATAGCCTGACCCATTTTCTTCGGTTTGGCTATTATCTCCAGCTCCAGCCGCAGACGGGCGACGATGATCCCCTCTATGGTCACGTCGAACTTAAGCGGGATTATTCCTTCCTCGGCGTCGTCCGGTACTGTCACGTCGAAATCCAGCAACGAACGACCGCCATTCCAGGTAAATTCCTGCTCGGCCGGGTTGACGGTCAGGCCACGGGCGGAGAGAAGGACTGTGACGCGGATGCCGCGCTGCCAACGACATTCCTGGATGCCGAGCACTGCTTCGGCCGAGGGGGCAAGCTTGGTGAGAAGGTCGCGTACCTCCTGCTCAAGCGCCTTTTCGTAAGCCACGAAATGGGCTGTGAACTCGCTCCCCGGCTTCACCTGTTTTGGTGCGGCAGCCCCGAGCTGGACCGGCTCCAGATCTGCTGCCGGGACCGGCGTTTGGGGGACGAGCGCCGGTGGCGGCCCAGCGGCGGCCATGATTGGCAGCTCGCCTCTCGACGGGGCAGCGGGGGGGGCGGAACGCTTCAACTTAATAGGGAAGCTGGCCTTATTGCCTGCCTTGGTCTTTTGCTTTAGCTCAGGGTTCATATTCCTGGCGGTCTCATCAGCTTCCGCCGCTTGTTTGATCTCCTTCAGGGATACAATCAGTTGTCGCCGCTTGTCGTCTTCCGGCGCCGAGGCGAGCACGTTCTTCAGGAAGTCGAGGTGGTCGAGTAC
>JBAYZR010000007.1:0-25355 GCA_041672425.1 Pedobacter sp.
GCCTCGTCCAGGATGCCATCATGAATGGCCCAGCTCCTGCCGCGCACGGTACGCTCCATACCAGGCGCGCGAAAGGGGGTAGATCCGTTCAGCCGGGAAAAATAACGACCGCCGGGTTCAAACTCGCGATCAATCTCCAGCATCAAACGTTTGCCGCGCAGATAATCGAACCCATATTTCTCATAACGAATGGCATTGTCGTAAGACAGCGTTTCGGCCACAATCATTTCCATTCCAAGCGAGTCGGTGAAGCACTCCATGAGCGGAAAAAACTCGCTAAAAAGCCGCAATCCACGCCTTGTCTGGTTGGGAAACAAACCAGCCCGCATGGCGCGTAATTCTTCAGGTACGTTGCGCCCATGGGAGGCAAACCAGTTTATCTTACCATGCTCGTCAATGTCTACGTCAAAACGAGGCGCCGATGGATCACAGATGATGCAAAAGGAGAGTTCCATCTGGTTATACTGTGTGTCTGACAACTCCAGAAAAAACATGGTATCACTGTCGTCCGGTCTGGCGCGGACCTCTATACGCAGTAGAGGTAAACCGAACGGGGCAATGATACTGACAAGGCGCTCACCACTGGCAGAACAGAGGATACCCCGTGAAAGCCCCAGCATATCATAAAGCCGCAACGGCAGAAGACGGGCGTAAATTGCCTCCTTCTCCACATCCTCCAGCCGGTTGATGGCTGAAATCGAACGTAGTGATCGTCCGGCGGCATCCACCAGCTGGCTATTTCCCGGAAGTTTTGCCATATGTTCCAATTATTACCGGAAAGATGGTCTCCTTGAGCCGCGCAATGCTTTTTTCCACAGCGGTCAGCGCCTGATTGCGGTCATGTTCCTCAGACCAGTGCATGGCATCCAGCAAGACCCTGTTGGGATACCCCAGTGGCTCAATCTTTTTGATAAACGGCGCAGGCAGACGCGGGTTGAGTTCAACACCGTTCATCACCGCCCAGGCAATGGTCCAGGCACGGGCGGTGTTCATCTGGTCGTAACCGCCGCCACCCAGCGCCACCCAAGGTATCTTCAGCGCCTTAAGCTTGCGCATGATATAGCTGTAGCTGTGGGTGGTAATCTCCAGTCGGGTGAGCGGATCGGTGCGGAAAGTGTCGGCTCCGATCTGGGTAACAATAACATCCGGATTATAGGCCGCGATCAATGGATAGGCAATCTCGTCAAAGGCCTTCATGTAGAGGGCATCATCGGTGTGGGCAATCAGCGGCACATTAACGGAATAGCCACTGCCTATACCCTCACCGATCTCATCCTCAAATCCGGTTCCGGGAAAGAAGTAGATACCACTTTCGTGAAGCGAGATAGTCAGAACCTGATCGGTGTTATAGAAGCCTTCCTGCACACCGTCGCCGTGGTGGGCGTCGATATCCAGGTAGACCACCCGTCGCCCCCGCGCTACCAGCCAGTTGATGGCCAGTACGGCATCATTGAGATAGGAAAAACCGGAAGCTTTGCCGCGATGTGCATGATGCCAGCCACCGGCAAGGTTGAAAGCGATGTCAAACCCTTCCTCCACCACCAACCGGGCAGCCTCAAAGCTTGCACCGGCGCCCAGTGCCGCGTACTCGTAAAGCCCCTCAAAGACAGGACAATCAGCGTCCCCAAGGCCAAAACGGAAATCGGCCCGTGGCTCGGCAGATGCGCTAAATTCTTTCAGACGCTCCACATATGCCGCGTCATGAAAGCTCAGAACCAGATCGTCATCCACTGGCGGACAATCTCGAATCTCCATATCAGGCAGCTTGAGCAGACCATAAGACGCCATCAATTCCCGCACAAGGAAATAACGCTGAAGCTTGAACGGATGATCGTCGCCATAGCTAAAGCTCCCGAACAATGGCGTATATATCAATGCGGTACGACTGGCTGGCACGGATATTCCCCCGGTATTTAGTCATTATATCTGATAAAACTATTCCTGTGAGTGGTGGAACTCTTATGCCCCTGCCTTCTGGCGGAGATAAGCGATGAGCGCCGCCATGTCCTCCGGCAAATCCGCTGTGAACTCCATATACTCGCCGCTTGAAGGGTGAATGAAGCCGAGGGTTTGGGCGTGCAGCGCCTGGTGGCCGAGCCTGTTAATTAATCCGCGCAGTTGCGTGTCGGGCAGGTTATTGATCCGACCGCCGTCAAGGTAAAGTTGATCACCCAGGAGCGGGAAGCCGGACTCTGTCAGATGAACCCGAATCTGATGGGTGCGGCCTGTCTCCAAACGAAGTTCCAGCAAGCTGATCCTGGCGTAACGTTCCTTCACCCGCCAGCGGGTAACAGCGTGTTTGCCGTGGCGTGCCTTGCCGGACTGGCGCAGCCGCTCGGTCGGATGTCGGCCTATGATCCCTTCGATCTTCCCCGAATCCTCCGCAGGACTCCCATAGACCAAGGCCTGATAGATCCGCTTGATGGAATGCACGCTGAACTGTGATGAGAGTGACTGATGGGCCCGATCGTTCTTGGCTGCCACAAGCACGCCTGACGTGTCTTTGTCCAGGCGGTGGACGATGCCGGGACGCAACTCGCCTCCAATGCCTGACAGGTCAGTACAGTGCGCCAGCAGGGCATTCACCAGGGTACCAGAGCTGTTGCCTGCACCGGGATGCACCACCATGCCTGCCTGCTTGTTGATGACGATCAGGTCGCTGTCCTCGTAAAGTACCTCCAGGGGAATTGCCTCAGGCAGCGGTTCAGCGGCCAGAAGCGGTGGTATATCAACCGAGATATTCTCTGACCCTTTCAGTTTCAGCGACGCCTTAACCAGTTTGCCATCCACCAGTACATTGCCATTTTCGATCAGGCGCTGAACAGCGGCACGGGTTTCTCCCGACAACTCACGGCACAGGTACAGGTCCAGGCGCGTCGGTTCAGAGTCAATGGGAAATGTCAGTATGCTGGTATTCATAGGTCTTCCTTGGTGTCATCATTCCAAAATGAAAGGCGCACCCGTTGTGAGCGCGCCTTAAGGATAGTGTTGGTACGGCTGTAAAGCTACCAGATGGAGGACTCGATCTTGCCGGCCCGCTTGATAAGCACATCTACCATGGCGATGTCGTAGAGGGTCTGTGGATTCAGCTCAGGCGGCACACGTGAGAAAAAATGCTGGCGGCCTTCTTCCAGCTCTTCCTGGAGGACATCAAAGATGTTGTCGTCTTTTATGCCGCTTTCCACCTTCTCCTTGTTGTAAAGGGCTATGTCGGAGATGATGGCCCGCGCCAGGCGCCGTGCAGCAACAGGATTATCTATCATGTGCATGGTTGTATGTCCTCACCCTTGGAAGGTAGTGCACTCCACTATTTATCGCAGCCGTAAGGCAAAATAGATGTTTGCGTCGCCGCGTCGCGCCAGTATGGTCAGGATGTCGCCACGGTTCGCTTGCCGCATTATACGCTGATAGTCGGCGCTGGTGGTGATTTTTTTACGATTTATGGAAACGATCAAGTCGTTGCGCTGTATGCCCGCATCTGCCGCTGCGCTGCCGTCAGCCACATCCACAACAATCACGCCGGTACCCTGTTCAGCATTATCAACCACCAAGCCGAGCGGATCAGTCTGACCCTGCTGCACTCCGCCGCCTGATTCGCGTTGTGCCTTTGGCGCCGTCTCCGCATTTACCAGGGAGAGGCTCAAATCGATTGATTTGCCGTCCCGGAATATCGTGACCCTGACTGGTTTGCCCACAGTTGATTCAGCCACCAGACGTTGCAGTTGCGAGGGATCCTTGACCTCTGTACCGTTGAAGGCAGTGATGATATCACCCTGACGGATGCCGGCTTTTTCTGCCGGGCTGCCCTTCAAGATGTCATTGACCAGGGCGCCTTTTGCATGGAGCAGCCCAAACGACTTGGCCAACTCCCCGGTGACCGGCTGTATTGTCACACCCATCCAGCCGCGGCTGACGCTTCCCTTCTTGATAAGTTGGGAGAAGACCGGTTTTGCCATGTTTACCGGAATGGCAAAGCCGATGCCCTGTCCGGCCGCCACGATGGCGGTGTTGATGCCGATTACCTCCCCATAAACGTTTAGCAGTGGGCCGCCCGAGTTGCCGGGATTGATTGATGCGTCGGTCTGGATGAAGTTTTCGTAGGTTTCAATGCCCATATTGGTGCGCCCGGTGGCTGAAATAACCCCCACGGTCATGGTGCGGTCAAGACCGAAGGGGTTGCCGATGGCGATAGCCCACTGGCCGACATCAAGTTTGTCCGAGTTCCCCAGCACTGCTGTGGGAAGTTCGGAGGCCGATATCTTGATAACGGCGATGTCGGTTTTATGGTCGCCTCCCACTACCTTGGCGTCGTATACCTTGTCGTTGGAGAGCTTGACCTGGATGCTCTCGGCGTCGCGCACCACGTGGTCATTGGTGACAATGTATCCGTCCCTGCTGATAATGAAGCCCGAACCAAGGCTTTTGCCCCGCCGGTACTGGGGGCCGCCGAAGAAATCCTCGAAAAAGGGCGACGTCTCGAAGAACGGCTGGATAATCTTCTTTTTGCTGATGGTGGATATATTGACCACGCAGGGGGTAACCTTCCTGGCTACGGTGCTGAAGGCCTTCTGGGTGGAGAGTATGTCGGTCGGTACGTCCTTGACCGGAGCCTCTGCTTCGCCTGCCTTGCGTTTTGACTCGAAAAAGAGTGGAGACTCCCCCTTGCCTGAACATCCGGATAGACCGGATAATGCCAGGGAGCAGATGAACATATACACTATTAATTGGAGTGAACGTGCCATGATTCTCTCAATAACCGGAGATATGAATAAAGATCAAATTCTATCTTACTAAGGTTCGCCGTGTTCGCCGTCAGCGGAGAGCATGACGAGGTCTACGCGCCGGTTTTTCGCGCGACCCTCGGCGGTAGCGTTGTCAGCGACAGGACGAAACTCTGCGTAGCCGGTGGCTGATATCTTGTCGGGGTCAACGTCGAAATGCTTAAGCAGATACTTGAGGCCGTTTGTAGCGCGGGCAGTGGACAGTTCCCAATTGGATGGAAACTGGGAACTGTTTATGGGGACATTATCGGTGTGGCCCTCAACCCGTAGCGGGTTATTGTACTGGGTCATAACCTCGGATATGGTGTTGATCAGTTCATACGCGTCGGGTCTGATATTTGCCTGGCCAGAATCAAAAAAGCCAGCTTCCTTAAGGCTTACAATCAGTCCGCGGCGGGTTATGTTCAGAGAGACTTTATTCTGGGCGCCCTGTTTTACCAAGTAGGCCTCTATGGAAGACTTGATCTGGCGGAAATCCTTTTCTTCGGCTCGGGTCTTGCCTTGGCCGCGCCCGCTTTTCCCGGACGGCGCGATAGAAAGCTCGGGCGTGATGCTTGGTAAGATATTTATCGACTTTGAGGGAATTACGTTGATTTTCGGAGCCACAGCTCCGGCAGTTGCCATGCCGAACGACTGCTTTAGGGATTGCATGACCTCTTCGACTTTCTTCTTGTCACTCTGCCCCATTGCGTAGAGAACTACGAAAACGGCAAACAGCAAGGTGATGAAGTCAGCGTAGGATACGAGCCAGCGCTCGTGGTTAGCGTGTTTTTCCGGTTCTTTCTTGAGTGCCATGGCAGATTAATGTACGCCCGCAAAGGCTTTGAGTTTCTGTTCGATGAAATGCGGGTTTTCGCCGTTCTGGATTGCGATCAACCCCTCCAGAATCATTACCCGCCGCAGTACTTCCTCTTTCATGCGAATCTTCAGCTTCGTGCCGATTGGCAGGCAGATTAAATTCGCGACCATAAGGCCGTAGATTGTGGCAACGAATGCCACGGCAATCCCACCACCAAGCTTGGAACTGTCGGAGAGGTTGCTCATGACGTGGATAAGGCCGAGAACAGCGCCGATTATACCGATGGTCGGAGCGTAGCCGCCTGCAGCTTCATAAAATTCGATGCTATGCTTGGTGTGGTCTTCGTAGGCCACTATGTCGGCCTCCAGTGTCTCTCGAAGCTTCTGAGGGTCGATACCGTCCACCACCAGTGAAATGCCCTTCTTGATGAAGGGGTCTTTGACGGTCTGGGCCTCCTGCTCAAGAGAAATCAGTCCGTTGCGCCTGGCCTTGGTTGCGTAATTTATAATATCTTTTACAACTCCTTCATGGTCGACTTTGTTTGGAAGAAAGGCAATTTTGGAATCCTTGAAGGCCTTAATGATTGCGGACAGCGGGAAACTGACAAATGCAGCGCCAAAGGTGCCGCCAAGTACGATCATTGCAGCTGTTGGCTGGATAAGAGCCTTGATGTGCACGCCTTCGATTACGGCGCCGCCAAAAATTGCTCCAAAACCCATTACCAAGCCAATGATAGTTGCTAAATCCATACGTTAGAATTCCCTGCTATGGAGTGGACTGCGTTCATGAGCAGAACAGTTTTCCGGGCAGATAATATCCCGATTAAGTGTACTGCTACGAAACTGGCTCGTTTTCTGTCGTTCAAAATATTTTTTTCGATACCGTCCGTTGGAACGGCGGATTATTTTGGCCCTGTATGCCACGATCCTGCTGATGATAATACCGGCCCGTTCCTTGACAATGAAATGATTGCCGTTAAACAGGGTGATAACGGTATCAGGGGTCTCTTCAATGCTGACGATGTGGTCAGGGTTGAGATACATTTGCTGTTTGTCCATACGGGTGAGAAAAATCATAGGGCTCCATCATAGACAAATGAATATCTAGCTATAAATATCAAAAAACGCGTAACGTCAAGAACAATTTAGCATTTTTACCAGTATTAGGGTTGCGATATTATAGAATAGCGTTAATATCCGCGAAATCAATGTACTGGCCCTGAATCCGTGATGTAAAATGGTATATTTGTTTGTTCTGACTAAGGTGGAGAAGCATAACCCTTATCAACAGAAGAGCCACTCAAATTCTGGAGCGGCTCTTCTGCTTTTGGATGTATTTTCAATATTTGCCGCCGACTTGCCTTATTTGTATTGTTCTACCCGCACCCCATACGTTAATGCCGCCCGCACGAAGTTGAAGTTCACCCGCTGGTTTTTGAGTGAAGCGCCTGCCGCAAGTAGCCAGACTGCGGCACTATGGTAAAGTACGGTTCATTTGTTACGGTGTAGCCGGTCGGGGTGAGGCCGACTGGAAAGTTTGCTTTAACCGGTATGCTCGGGTTGGTTATGACCATCCGGATCGGCCCGGCAATTGGCTCAGCGGTGGTGTTAGCGGAGTCAGAATAAACCCCGTTTGTCGTCAACGGCTGCTAACTGTTCATAGAAGCTCAACAGATTGTGAAAGAACAATGAGCTGAACAGTTACAATTTATCCAGAACAGAGTATTGTGCATTTCTAGTTTGGTGGTAAAAGTTATCAGCTAGACGATTGCGGTCCTTGAAACAAATCCTTTGTGAGAATAGTCATGCCCCAGAAACTACCTCGGCAAAACATCTCAAATTGTATGTAGAATTTGTACCAAAATCATGAACTCTGACAGGAGACGACCATGTGCATAACCTGTGGCTGCGGCCCCAACGACCTGAGTGGACATCATCACGATCATGGGCATGACCACCACAAAAGCAAACACCATACACATGGGCATGATAACCATCACGGTAAAGGCACACGGACAATCATTGCCATTGAGGAGGATATACTGGCAAAGAACAACCGCTTGGCCTCCTTTAACCGCGCCTTGTTCAAGGAGAAGGGCATCTTCGTCCTCAACTTGGTCAGTTCGCCCGGCTCGGGTAAAACAACCTTGCTGGAGCGCACCCTTCGCGACCTGAATGGGAAATTCCGTTTCGCGGTGATTGAGGGTGACCAGCAGACCGACAATGATGCTCAGCGCATTGCCGCCACTGGCGTTCCGGTCAGACAGATCAATACCGGCAGCGGATGTCATCTGGACGCCCACATGGTAATGCACGGAACCGAGGGATTCGATCTTGACAGTCTCAATATCATGATGATCGAAAACGTAGGCAACCTGGTTTGTCCGGCCTCTTTTGACCTGGGAGAACATCACAAGGTAGTCGTGCTCTCAGTCACCGAGGGTGAAGACAAGCCTCTCAAATACCCTCGGATGTTTCATAACTCGACGGTCATGCTGCTCAACAAGACCGATCTGTTGCCCCATCTGGACTTCAATGTGAAAAAATGCAAGGAATTCGCGCAACGGGTCAGCCCCGGAATCACCATTTTTGATGTCTCGGCGAAAACTGGGGAGGGGATGAACGTGTGGTATCAATGGCTAGCCGCAGGGGCGGAAAACGGATAAAAAAATATTAAGCCTCCCCACGTGGTTTTATGAGACTCAATAAAAAAAACCTCCATTGTACTTCCTTCATAAGGGCGTATGCAGAGACTACTGGAATTGGAACTATAGCGAGCCAAGGTGATGTCAAATGCTTGATAATCGTGAGATACCAACAGAATTCAAACAGCTGGGGGATGGTGAAGTGGTTCTGCCTGACGACGTGCCGGGGATTTCCATCGCAATAGGGCTGAAAAGAGTGAGCGGCAACAGGGAGCTCTATAGAGAATTGCTGACCATGTTCCTGAATACAAAACGTGAAACGGGTCACGATCTGAGGGCTGGGCTTAAACAGGCTGATACGGAAACGGCCGAAAGGATTGCCCACTCCATAAAGTCGATCGCCGCAGTCATCGGGGCAGAAGAGCTTTCGAACGCCGCTGCGGCCCTTGAGAAGGCAATTGCTGCCGGCGAGCGCAACAGGTGGGAGAACACACTGGAGTCGTTTGAACAGTGCCTTGGGGTTGTTATTGCCGGATTGGAGGCATCTCTTGGCTTGGTAGCAGAGCAGGAAGCGCCAGTCCGTGAACTTCCCATAAACCTGGAAGTGGTGCAGGGAATCGTGGAAGAGATGGTTGGGCTGCTCAATAGCGATATTGGCCGGGCAATGTATCTGCGGGATGAGTTGTGCAGGCATCTCGATGGTAGTTCCCTTGCCTTGGAGTACAGACGCTTGAAACGGTACCTGGACGTATTTGATATCGACGCAACCAAAGAGAGCCTGGATGAGCTTGCAACAGCACTGAGAACAGCCGGGGAGGGGAAAAATGGGTGATGGTCCCGATATGCAAAAGGTGCTGATTATTGATGACACTCCCGAAAATATCCATGTGCTGATGAGTATCCTGCGCGATGAGTATGCAATTGTCGTGGCCACAGTTGGCGAGAAGGCTCTACAGCTGGTCACGAACGTCCCGATACCGGATATCATACTTCTGGACATCAACATGCCGGGCATGGATGGCTACGAGGTCTGTAGCCGACTCAAGGCAGATGAAATGACATGCCATATTCCAGTTATATTTATCACGGCCATGTCGGCGGAGGAAGATGAGCGCAAGGGGTTGGAGTTGGGGGCAGTGGACTACATTCACAAGCCGTTCAACCCGGCGTTGGTAAAGATGAGAATTCGCAACCAGCTGGACCTGAAACAGTATCGCGACAATCTGGAGGATCTGGTCGAGCAGCGCACCATGGAACTGACCATACAGCATAAATTGCTGGAAACCCTGAACGCAAATCTTGAACAACGGGTAGCCGAAGAGGTGGAGAAAAACCTGGAAAAAGATCGTTTCCTGATCCATCAGGCACGTTTTGCCGCCATGGGAGAGATGCTGAACAATATTGCCCATCAATGGAGACAGCCATTGAATAACGTCGGTCTGTTGTTACAGTGTGCCCAACTTGACTACGACGACGGTCGTCTTGATAGATCCGCATTCAAACAGCTGGTGGCTAAATGTATGGAAATGTTGCAATTCATGTCGCAGACCATTGATGACTTCCAGGTCTTCTTCAAGCCTATGCGTGAACGTGAACTCTTCGACCCGTATAGCATGTTGGAGAAAGCCTTGTCACTGGTGCGCAGCAGTTTTGAGAAACGCGGCATTTCCATTAATGTCAACAACTATGGAACTACCGTGATGCTAGGGTTCGGCAATGAATTTACCCAGGCGATACTTAATATCCTTAACAACGCAGGGGATGTGTTGACGGAACGTGGCGTTGCCAAACCGTTCATCGAAATACGATGTTCCCATGAGAACAACATGAACATCATTGATATCAGGGATAATGGAGGCGGCATCACATTGGATATCATGGATAAAATCTTTGATCCCTATTTCACTACCAAATTTATGTCGCAAGGGACAGGGATTGGCCTGTACATGACGAAGATGATAATTGAAAAAAACATGGGCGGAAAGATTACTGCCCGGAATACGGCGGAAGGCGCCGAATTTATTATTGAACTTCCTGTGCATAGTGATACTGATTGAGATATGACACGTGGGTGATGTAGCGATTAACATACTTGAGTCCGACATCAAGATAGAATTTTACCGCGCATCTGGTCCTGGCGGGCAACACAGGAATACCACCGACTCGGCGGTACGTATCCGCCACCTTCCCTCCGGCATAGTAGCACAAGCCTCTGAGAGCCGTTCACAGGCACAAAATCGCGAAATGGCCATGGCACGCCTGCGAGCAGCCCTGGAGAAACGTGAACGTAAAATCAAGAAGCGTATTGCCACCAAAGTCCCGCGAAAGACCAAGGAAAATCGTTTGACTGAGAAAAAGGCGGTTGCGCAGAGAAAGAAAATGAGATCAATTGTTGATGATTAAGCTGCTGAAGTCTCCACCGCAATCGCCTCCATACCCACGAATCTTCTCCACGGCATGGCCGATAACCGGCCAGACAGCCTCCAGGTTTTCCAATGCCCCTTTAGGGCTTCCAGGCAGATTTATTATCAGCGTGTGACGTCGGATACCAGCCACAGCCCTGGACAACGATGCCATCGGCGTCTTCTCCAGACTCTTCAGGCGCATAAGCTCACTAATTCCCGGTATGACGCGCTCCACTACGCGCAAGGTGGCCTCAGGTGTAACATCCCGTGGCGACACTCCGGTTCCACCCGTTGTTAGTATCAACTCTGCCACGTCGGTATCAGCCCACTCTACCAATGTAGAGACAATCATATCAAACTCATCCGGGATGATAAGAGCATGCACCGTACGCACACCCTTGTCCGCCAACCATGCTGCCAGGGCAGGACCACTTTCATCGACACGTTCACCCCGCGCCCCCTTGTCGCTAAGAGTCAGAATGGCTGCCTTCATCTCCTTTCCTCACGGCGGTAAACACCGCTCTTGCCGCCTTCTTTGTACAACAGCTTTATCTCACCAATACTAATGGATTTATCGCTTCCCTTGCACATATCATAAATAGTCAAGGCCGCCACAGCCGCGCCGGTCATGGCTTCCATCTCCACACCGGTCCGCTCGAATGAACGAACCATGCATTTGATCTCTATGCGCTGTAACGTTGGATCAGGTTCAAAATCGACCGTTACTGAGTGGATAGCTAGAGGATGTGAAAGAGGAATCAGCTCAGATGTACGTTTGGCCGCCATAATGCCGGCCAGACGAGCAACCCCTAGTACATCCCCCTTAGCAACTCCACCCGTCTTGATTGCAAGCAGCAGTGCAGGTGAAAGCCGCACCTCGGCTGCTGCCACCGCTATACGCAAGCTAGGTTGTTTAGTGCTCACATCCACCATTACAGCATGTCCCTGCTCATCAAAATGATTAAATTCCATCTATAATCCTTAGGAGCTGTAAAAAAATAACATGGCCATCTTGCATCTCATCTTCAGGCCATCTTTGGCTGAACTTCAATCACCAAATCCTCAACGTAGCTCTGCTACGTCTGCGGTTTGCCTCAATCAGTTCAGCCAAATCTGACCCGAATCTGAGCGCAATATAACCAAGTCATTTATTTACAGCTCCTTACCTCCCGGATTTTCTCGAAAACCGCCAGTTGACACAATGAAAAGGGCGTGATTAACATCACGCCCTCGCATCACTACCATACACGATCTAAATAAAGAATCAGGCGAACGGGTTGCGCAAGATGATGGTCTGGTCGCGGCGCGGGCCAACAGAGACCAAAACTATTTGACAACCAGCCAGTTCCTCAAGCCTGCGAACATACGCACGAGCGTTGACCGGAAGTTCTTCGAAGCTCCTGGCGCCTGTTATATCTGTTTTCCAGCCCGGAAGTTCTTCGTAGATCGGTTGACATTTCTCGAAGATATTCAGGGCGGCTGGCAATGTCTCCAGCGTCTTCCCTTCGTAGGTGTAGCCGGTACAAACCTTGATCGTTTCAAAGACAGAGAGCACATCCAGCTTGGTAAGCGCAATACCGGTCAGACCGTTAACCCGCACGGAATAACGAATGACCATGGCATCGAACCAGCCGCAACGACGGGGACGCCCAGTGGTTGCGCCAAATTCCGCGCCGGTCTGGCGTAGCTGTTCGCCGGTCTCTTCAAGCAGTTCCGTGGGAAAGGGGCCGCTACCTACCCTGGTAACATAGGCCTTGGATATGCCGATGATCTCGTGAATATCGCGTGGGCTGACACCCGAGCCTGTGCAGGCGCCGCCGGCACAGGTCGAAGACGAGGTGACAAATGGATAGGTGCCATGATCAACATCCAGCAAGGTTCCCTGAGCACCCTCGAAAAGCGCCTTCTTGCCGGACTTCAGATCTTTGTTGAGGATCAACAAGGTGTCGGCTACATATTTGCCTAATATCTCGGCATACCCTCGATATTCAGCCAGTATCTCGTCGAAAGAACATGGGGACTCACCAAGCAAATTCTCCAGCAAAAAGTTTTTTTCAACCAGGAATTCCTTCAGCTTTCGGGCAAAGACCTCAGGCTCAAGCAGGTCCATCAGGCGAATGCCGCGACGACCGATCTTATCCTCATAGCAGGGGCCAATACCGCGACCGGTGGTTCCGATCTTGTTATCACCGCTTTTGGCCTCACGGGCTATGTCGATCCGCTTGTGATAGGGCATGATGATGTGCAGCGACTCGGACAAAAGCAGACAGGCGTCATCTTTGATGCGACCGGATTGTTTGAGTTTGGTGAGCTCCTTGATGAACACCTCCGGATCGAGTACTACACCATTACCTATGATGCAGCGTTTCCCTTCGTGCAGAATGCCCGAAGGGATCAGGTGCAGGACGACCTTTTCGCTTCCAACCACCAAGGTGTGACCAGCATTATTGCCCCCCTGATAGCGCACGATATCGTCGGCATATTCAGTATAGATATCAACGACTTTGCCCTTACCCTCATCACCCCACTGGGCGCCAACTACAACCACATTTGCCATGTCTATTTGTCTCCCTGGCTTTCTTCAATGAATTTCATAAGACCATCATGATGTAACATCTCTTTAGCAACATGAACCCTTTGACCATCAACAATACGTACGGCTATATAACCATCATCAGCTTCACTACCAATCACCAGCATGCAGCGGATGTTCATGCGGCGGGCATACTCCACTGAACTGGCATGGTCACGGTGAATGATGTCGCGAGCAGTAGTAAACCCTTTCAAACGCAGTATCCGAGCTACCTCTAGCACCTCACGCCGGTCATTACAACAGTTAAATAGCAGAAAATCCCGCGCCGCACATGCCTCAACCTCTGGCTGCCGCTCCAGCGCCTGGAGCAACCTCAGGATATTGAACGTAAAACCGGTAGCTGGCGCCGGAAATCCGTAGCGAGCGGTCAGGGCATCGTAACGGCCACCACCACAAACCGGTTCGCCCTGGCCGGTCACGAAACCTTCAAACGTGATGCCGGTATGGTAATCCAAACCACGGGTTTCTCCAAGGTCAATGGTCAGAAAATCGCTGACACCATGGATATCAAGAATGTCCAGCGCCTGACTCAGATTTTCCAGTGCCGCTCGGGATCGGCTGTTAGTAACTACCCGCCCTGCTTCCAGCAGCACTTCGCGACCGCCGAACAAACGCGGCAGGGCACTTATTTCCCGGCGCGCATCATCGGATACGGTGCTTTCTGCCAACACCCTTGCCACCGCAGAACTATCCTTGCGGGCCAGGGCCTCCTGGAGTTCACGAAGTAGCCGTCCGCCAAGTCCTGATGCATCCATAATACCGCGACAGAATTCCACCTGACCCAAATCGATCTTGAAATCGTCAAACCCAAGCCCCTTCATGGCTTCCACCGCCATAGCAATCATCTCTGCATCCGCCTCGGGGGAATCGAGTCCTATCAATTCGACCCCGGACTGAAAGATTTCACGGCTGCGGCCAGCCTGCATCTCTGTCTGGCGTAACACCCGACCGCTATAGCTGATGCGATGCGGCAGGGGCCAACCCTTCAGACGAGTTGCCACGATCCGGGCGATCTGGGGAGTGATATCAGGAGGAAACGCCAGGAGTCGACCGGTCTGACGGTCATCAAAGCGATAGGTTTTACCCTTTAGTTCGTCCCCCATGCCGATCGCCATGACATCCTCATATTCCAGCTTGGGGGTGATTACGCGCCGGAAACCCCACAGTTCAAATACACGGCGGATCTTGGCCTCGATAAAACCGATCTTGGCGGCTGTATCGGGTAGAAAGTCACTCACCCCGCGGGGCAGGGATATGTCGGGAGTGTTGATGGTCATGGGGAGGCTTCTACTCCACTTTTTTAATTGCCAACGACGCGGCGCCATCTGCTCCTAAACCTGGTTTTTGCGGCATCTGTAGAATCAGAAGCTCGTTTTTTGCTTCATCGTACCAATAATCCGGCATATAATTTTGCACTTCCCTGGTACGCCACTTTTCCTCAAGACTGGAACCATCCCATGTCAGGTTGTAGACCGAGCCCTTTTTGTAGCTGCGGGCATTGCCGATAACAAAAAAGCCATCATTTCTGCCGACCAGGATCTCGTTCCTGGATGTAACCTGAATCCGTTGGTTCATGAAAATCCAGCGGTACCTCTCGCCGGTGGTTCTGGTGTTCTCTGTATCATCCTTCTGAAAATAAAGCGATGAGCCGCCGAACTGGTCCGAACTCCGCCAGATCTCCTTCAGTTCCTGGTCGTAGACCACCAGATAACTGTCCGGATTGATCACTACGGTCATGACCGCGCCGGTCTGGTCACGAAACTGGTTAAACGAAAAGATGTTCCCGTAACGCGGCATCTTGACAGGATTTTTTAGCTTAATTGCAGCGCCGGAACGGGTAGCCTCGTAAACATTGCCGTAATAATCCTCTTGACCTCTCCCCATCTCCTGTGCGTAAAGTTTCCTGGCGCCTCCGGCAATAGCAATGGCTCGGAAATAGTAAGGGAGGTCAGTGGCGATCCTGCTCAACTTTTTGCCCTTTACCTCCCAGATCTGCGAAGCCAGTTCATCATTCCGCACAATGGTGATATAGATCTCCTGGACACCATCACCATCGCCGTCAACAGCATCTAATGAGATCACCTTCTCGTTGGCCTTGAACTCAATGGTATCCATCAGCTTCATCGTGGTTTCCTGACCCTGTCGGAAGTACTCTGTTTTATTGTCCTGGGCCAGAAAAATCTCTCGCTCGCCATCCGGCAAGGTTGCGCCGACCGCCAGCAGATTGGCAGCTCCAGGAATGCGTTTGCTGACCCAACCACCAGAGCTGCCTTTGACATATTCCTGCGGACGGATGATATCGCCAGTTTGCGCCAGTTGGATGTTGGATTGGTTACGGACTATGTCAGAGTGCGCTGATACTGGAGGAGTTGCGACTAAAGGTGAGGCATCTTGCTGGGCAGCGCTAAAGTAGATCTTGATTAGTTCAATGGAGAGCTTATCAGCCAGCTTTCCTATCGCCGGGATCAGGTCGTCCTGACCCTCCCCCTGCATAAATGCACGGGTAAGCGTCTTACCGCCAGAGGTTTTTGCCAAGGCATCAACACTGAACACCTTGCCGATAGTGATATATGTGCCGGTCACCACTACATCAGCCTCTGCCGCGCTCCCGACAGCCACGATTTTATCTCCGGTCAGCCGTGATGCCAGAAGCATTTGCAGCGTAGCCTTCATCTCGTCCTTGTTCTGCGCACCGACAGCATTCATTTCCGCAACATATACCCGAAGCTGAGCTGCAAAAGCAAAGGTGGTTGTCAGTGAGGCGAGCAAAACAATAATCAGGACAATCAATTTTTTCATGGTGCCTCCGGGGTATTATATCGTTAAACCCTTGTTTGACTCAACACGTCCCAGACGAGTTGCAATGGCATCTATCCGTAAGCTTAAACGAGCTTCAACAGCATCTATTTTCTTGTCGATAGAAGCAATTCCTTCAGATATCAACTTGAGATTACTGTTAAACTCTTCAACCAGCATCATAACTTGTGATTCTGAAAATATGGCTTTCAATTTATTCGCGCACATGGCTGCTCCTGTATTTTTTTTACCAAGCTCCAGTTTGGTATTGTACCGGCACAGTATGCTCGCGCTTACCGATTCCAAACCAGCTTGTCGAACGATTGCGCTACACAGCCGTACCTGCGTGTAACGAGGGTTAATCATATCAAGAGAGTCGTTTAAGGGGTCGCCTTCGTACTGCGGGTCTGTGCAATTCGGTGTCATTACGGTGGGCCGAAAGGTCATTTCTAACTGCTGTAATTTCGTTCGAGAGGTGCTCTTCAACTGCGTCCAAGCGTTTTACCCCCAGCACTTTGCTATCAACGACAGCAATATCCTGTTTCAACTCACTCCGTAGCTCATCAATCTTGGTATCAATCTTTTGGTTAAGAGCCAGAACTGCTTCCATGGTTATCTGTACCTTGCTATCTATCGATTCCAGCAGTATCCCATAATGATCTTTTTGCACAACGCCTCCTGACATCCGAGGCGTCAATGTAGCACGACTCTTTCCGCTCGTCAAAGAAAAGACCACAAAAAAAGGGCGGGATTGCTCCCGCCCTTCAGGACATCATCTAAACTTAAATTAGAATGCGTAGCTCAGAACAACGCGAGCAGTATAGGGGTTTTCCGGAGATTTCTCATCACCGTTACCATTAATTACAGTATTTTTGTAGTAACCACCAAGCAATACATAAGCAGCCTGGAAGCTGGCGGTCAGGTTGTCGTACATTTTATAACCGGTTTCGAGATTGATCTCGGTACCCATGTAGTTTGTGCCTGCATGACCCCCGGTTTTAACATCATACGGCTTATTCGGATAAGCTGTTAATCCGTCAGTACTAAAAGTGCCGTCATGATTTGTTTTTGAGGCCCACGCCATACCAACATTTGCATTGGCGTACAGCTTCGGTGTAATGGTAGCGTCATAGCCGAGAGAATAAAGAATAACACCCTGATCCTTGTTGTTGGTGGTGTTAACGAGGTTCTGATCCGTTGATGTGCCTTGCATGCTGACATCACGATTAAGGAGCATCATGTGTGAATCATTGTAGCTGTTAGTCGATGGGCCTGAAGGAACAACACCAACCTGATTCTGAGACTGGCGGACGCTCTGCCAAGCGGTGTTGATACCATCTTGTCCATCGTCACCTGTTGTCCAGAGTATGGCTGTACGCAATGAACCTGGGCCGATTGCCATTTTAGCGGCTGTATTGAAGGCATAACCATTGTAAGCTACTCTTGTGGCGCCTTTTGTCAGACCCTGCTGCATTGCGGCAAAACCACTCAGGTCTACTACGCCAAGCTTTGCATCAAAATTGGCGCCCAGAGTGTGGATATTGGTTGAACCTACTGCTGCACCTTTGGCGCCACGATCATCTGAATACAGATAATAGGCTGCACCAACGTTTAGATCTTTCGAAAGAGCAAAAGAAACATTGAGGGCAAGTATGTCAAGATTGTACATGCCTCTATTATAAGTGGTAGTGCTGAAATAAGACTGATCATATGCACGTAAGTAGCCAAGGCCGAGCGTTGCAGCACCCAACTTTGTTACAGTGTTGATACCTGCAATGTCGGCGTCAAGGAAAACACCTTTAAATGCATCCTTGTATGGCTGGATGCCGGCTGTTACACGGACAGGTGTTGAGGGGATCTTGAAATCGAGGTAGACGCTCTTTGTTTCCAGGTTGACGGCGTCTGCTTCAAGAGCGCCACCGTTGTTGCGTGTTGCTAAACCCTGCGCTTTGTCACCAAAAACCGAGTCGATCTCAAAATGTGTTACCAAGCGAAGATCGTCGCTTGCCTTGGCGATATACTGAAGTCGTGCGCGCTGCTCAAAATAGTTGTTTGTTTTCAAATTCTCCTTGGCGGTGAAAGGACCCGCCTCTGTCATGCCCTGTCCACTCGGATCAATAGCTCCTGAGCCACCATTTTCATAGTTAGACAGGAAATACTTCATCTTGTACATGCCATGGAACTCATTCTCCATTGCCATTGCAGGAACGGCTACTGCCGCCAGGGCGCCTGCCGCTGCTACTATTGCTACTGTTCTTTTAAAACTCATGTGTGCCTCCTTCAATTTTATAAGATGCTTGCTGCTTCTGCGGGGAACCGCCTGATTGATTTGGTTTCTGTGCCGTTAATCACCACCTTTCATTCGGATTTTGATGTCCAGGCAGTAACTGCCATTGCAAATTGTATTCTTAAATCAACGTGATAGTTGCTCTCCCGAAATAGTTTTTTAGCGCACTAAATACAAATACCCTTGAACAGCCATAATCAGAGGCCGCCAAAGGGTATGTATACAAAATCTTTTTCCGATGTTTTGCTGAAACGTTTCACAGTATATTTCGCCCCCGGTCAAATGCTGCCTTGATAGGCAATGCACCCATAAAATCAATCGGTTAGCTACTTCGTAGGATCGCTTGCTTCAGTGTTTGTTCTGAAAAGATTGTCGGAATATACAATAAATCAAACGGAAGTCAAGCGATAAATACATTTCAATTGTGTAACAGGTTGTAACTACGGCATTACCATGGAATGGAATGGTAGTTTCAAGAGAGTTGGCGGTTATACTAACTTACCTCGTGACTACCGCCAACACCTTGACCTCCTCGCCATCTTTTGAAAGAAGTCGATGTTTGAGGGCAGAATCAAAGTAGACGCTGTCACCTTCAAAAAGGACCATACGTCTGTCATCCAACAGCAGTTCGGCAGTACCCTTCAAGATAAATAGAAACTCCTCGCCATCGTGACTGTATGTATTTTCCTCCAAAACTTTTTCAGTTACGGACAGGAGAAACGGTTCCATTTTTTTGTTCTGCTTGTGGAAAGAAAGTGATTCGTAAGAATAACCATGGCTGGCGCCAGCCCGGGAAATTACCTTTGGAATAGCCTTGCGCTCGTGGGCACGAACAATCTCAAAACGACATTCTTCTTCATCATCAGTGAAGAACATGCCAATTTTGACATCGAAAAATTTTGCGATCTTCGATAATGTCGCAATAGGAGGGGAAACATTGTTGTTCTCAATCTGAGAAATAAGCGCAGGCGAAAAACCGGTATCCCTGGCAACAGCCTGAAGAGTCAGTTTTTTTGCAAGCCGGAGCTTCTTTATTTTGGCCCCGATGTTGTAATCGCTCATTAGTATCCCTGCTGGAATAAAACTGGATTTTACCTTTTTCGTTAATGATCGGCAAACACCAGAAGTCCGCTTTTTTTCGAGACAACCCGGCAGTTTGAGTAGCCGGTTCTTTTAAGACGCCATAGGATGAACGGCGCAGCAATGGGATGTGCATGCGGCAGCATGAGGGGAAACCGGGAGTATGACCGGTTCCAGATTGCTCGCCAGGTCGCTGTCAGAGAGTATGAGGCGCTGCGCTCTCTTTGGCTGCGTATGTTTGAACCTTTTTGTATTGTCAACTGTGTTCGCTGGTTTCGTGGAATCCCAGCCCCTTCCAGTTTTCCATGGTATTGTCCAGGCGCCACTGGCTGCCGGCCATGTAGGTCAATTTGCCCTCGCCATCTATATAGACATGCATGGCCTCTTTTTTCTCGAACTCCTCTATGTTTTTCTTGTCACCGGTAACCCAGCGGGCTGTAACGTAGCTGACCGGTTCGAAGGCCACCTTGACGCTGTACTCAAACTCCAGACGATGCATGACCACCTCAAACTGTAGAAGACCAACGGCGCCAATGACCCAGTCGGCGCCCATCAGTGGTTTGAAGACCTGGGTGGCGCCCTCCTCGGCCAACTGTACCAGTCCCTTTTCCAGTGCCTTTGATTTCATCGGGTTCAGAAGACGTACCTTGCGGAAGTGCTCTGGCGCAAAACTGGGAATGCCGGTGAACTTCAGGTCTTCTCCAAGTGTGAATGTGTCACCGATCTTGATGGTGCCGTGATTGTGAATGCCGATGATGTCGCCCGGCCAGGCTTCTTCGACATTGGTTCGATCCTGTGCCATGAATATGGTGGCGTTGGCAATCTGCACCTCACGTCCCAGTCGCACATGGCGGACCTTCATGCCGCGAGTGAACTTGCCGGAACAGATGCGGAAAAAGGCGATCCGGTCGCGGTGGGCCGGGTCCATGTTTGCCTGAATCTTGAAGGTAAAGCCGCTGAAAGATTCCTCATAGGGGGAAACTGCACGCGTGACAGTCTCACGGGGAAGCGGGTGGGGTGCGTAATCTACAAAGGCGTCCAGGAGTTGCTGGATACCAAATGTGTTGATGGCGCTGCCGAAAAAGACCGGAGTTTGTAGACCGGCCAGGTAAGCATCCTTATCAAAGGGGTGAGCAGCCCCCTCCAGGAGTTCCACGTCATGGCGCAGTTCGTCAACCTGGCTGCCCAAGAGTTCGTCCAGTCGCGGGTCATCCAGGCCATTGACCGTCAGGATTTCTCCGATTCCATTGGCTGCCTCGGCGTCGAAGAATATTAACTCTTTTGTGTAAAGGTGGTATGTGCCGCGAAAGCGCTTGCCCATTCCTACCGGCCATGTGACTGGCGCAGTCTGCATCTTCAGGTTCTTTTCGATGTCATCCAATAGTTCCAGTGGTTCCTGACCCTCCCGGTCAAGCTTGTTCATGAAGGTCATGATGGGGGTGTGACGGAGGCGGCAGACTTCCAGAAGTTTCCTGGTCTGGCTCTCAACGCCTTTAACGGAGTCAATCACCATCAACACTGAATCGACAGCGGTCAGCACACGGTAGGTGTCTTCTGAAAAATCGTTGTGTCCGGGGGTGTCCAGCAGATTGATCTCGCAGTCGCCATAAGTGAATTTCATGACGGATGAGGTGACTGAGATTCCGCGTTGTTTTTCCAGCTCCATCCAGTCTGAGGTGGCGTGACGGGAAGACTTGCGGGCCCGTACTTCGCCGGCCTGCTGGATGGCGCCGCCAAATAGCAGCAGCTTTTCGGTAATGGTTGTCTTACCGGCATCCGGATGGCTGATGATGGCGAAGGTTCGTCGTTTGTTGACTTCCAACTCGTTAAACAAATCCACGTGCGAACTCCTATAGAGATGTTTGCCCTATGACCGGAACACCAGACGGTCCAGGCACCATCGACCGCCACCAGCGAGCATCAGGTACAATGCCATACCCAGCAGTGCAATGTTGTACTCGATGCCGTGGCCATGGCCTGGCAGGCAGCGCATATTCAGAAAAAAACCGTTGGCCCAATGGATCTTGTAGATGGCCACCAGCATGACCGTCGCTATGCCAGTAGCCGAGAGACGGGTCAAAAATCCTGTCAGTATGCCAAAACCACCGCCGAATTCGGCGATGATGGCCAGTAAGGTGAAAATGGGAGGGATACCCAGCTTTTCCTCGAAGGTCTTGAATGTACCGGTTAATCCCTGGCCGCCGAACAGACCCAAGAGCTTTTGTGAGCCGTGGGCCATGAAGATCAGTCCCAGCGGTATTCGTAACATTAACTGTGCTATCGGATCGGTTACATCGAAGGTTCCTTTTGCCATGCTATTCCTCCTTGAAAGCCAATGCGTTGCCAAAGTCGGCTCCCATTAAAACTGAAGAGTTTAAGTCTGCTCGACACCAGAGCCGGGAAAGAAGATCAAGCAAATCCTGAGGCAATTTGCGCAATTGTCAGTGCTGTTTTTAACAAGGGCACAAATACAAAAGGGGACAGATGTCCCCAGAGGTGGATAATTGGCGGGCGGCATGGGATTCGAACCCACGACCCCAGGCTTCGGAGGCCTGTACTCTATCCAGCTGAGCTAACCGCCCGTACGTAACAACATCTGCTGCCAGGCAGAAGACTGATAACTTTAACACTAATTGGGCTGGCAACTCAAGCCAAAAATCTGTCAATTTTGCAGTTCATTTGCTACAATGCGCAACGGAGGGTGTCATGAAATATCTGTTTGCAAGTGTCATCATGGCAATGCTGCTGCCTGTATTGGCAGAAGGTTCCAATTTCAGATTTCAGAAGATCCGGGGCGGTGTGTATGCTGCTCTTGCTGAACCGGGCGGTAAGGCGGCCAGCAATTGTCTTATTGTTGTCACGAATTACCAGGTCATCCTGGCTGGCGCGCATTTTGTGCCGGAAACCACACAGGAGCTGCTTGATTACATAAAAACCATCACCCCCCTACAGGTTCGTTATATTATTCTGACGCACCATCACAGAGGATTCAACTATATTGATTTTGACCTGCCTGCCAATGCTGAAATCATCGCATCTGGACAGACCTGGCAGGCTCTGAAAAGTGAATTTCGTCAGATCAAGAACCAGGTGATATTTTTTGATCATGGGCTGACGCTAAAGCGCAGTAACACTCTTATAGTCATGAAGAATACAGAATTGGGCCACAGTGAGGGGGATGTATTTGTATACCTACCTGAAGAACGAGTTTTGTTCACATCAGACCTTTTTTTTAATGATGTGGCCGGTTATATGGGAGATGGTCATTTTCGCGAATGGATCCGTGCGCTTGATCTGCTGGCCGATATCGATGCAAGCTCCGTTGTGCCTGGTCTGGGAGAAGTGACCAATACTGCCGGTATCCGGAGATTCCAGACGTTCTTTCTGGACTTCACGACCGAAATGCTGCGGCTTATTGATAAAGGGCTTACTATTGAGGTGGCCCAACGTCAGTTTTCGCTTCCCCAGTACGAGTCCCGGCCTGGATTCCATGCGTTTTTTGGGGTCAATTTCAAACGGGCCTATACTGAAATCAAGGGCGCCAAGTGACTAGCCCCAAGAGTGTTCGTATCATCGGACTTACTGGAGGAATTGCCACCGGTAAAAGTGCTGTGGCCCGTTTTCTTGAGGAGCAGGGCGCTGTGGTTATCGATGCTGACAAGCTCGCCCGCGAGGCTGTCTGTCCGGGCGCCAGAGCCTTGGAGCGCATTGTGGCCCTGTTTGGTGAAGATATGCTCCTGCCGGATGGGAGTCTGGATCGCAAACGTCTTGGTCGTGAGGTGTTTGCCGATTCGGATAAGAGACGGCAGTTGGAGGAAATTCTGCACCCCGAGATAAGGCGGCTGGCAGAGGAACGAATAGCTGCGATGGCTGCGGAAGGACATCAGGTTGTGTTCTATATGGCGCCCCTGCTTATTGAGTCCGGAGCTGTTGACCGGGTCGACGAGATTTGGGTCGTGACTGTCAGTCCGGATGTTCAACGAGAGCGTCTTATGTTTCGTGACGGCATTGGCCGGGAAGAGGCCGAGCGTATAATAGCCAGCCAGATGCCGCTGGCTGAAAAGGAACGCCATGGCAAAGTTGTGATCGATAATAGCGGTACACTGGAACAGACGCGGCGCTTGCTGGCCGGTATCTGGACAAAGGAAACAGGTGAATATTGATGCAAGAGAAGACGCATATTTTGAGGAGTGGGATACGTCCGGCGGCAATCCCCGACGGAACCCGGAACTGTTTTGCCGCCGTGCCACGTGGCGCCGAGGAGGTTGCCGCCCTTGAACTGGAAGCGCTGGGAATCAGCGAAGTACGCTCCAGCAAGGGCGGAGTGGCTTTTGTCACTAACCGGGCAGGTCTGTACCGGGCCAATCTCTGGCTTCGTACCGCCAGTCGCGTGCTGGTGCAGCTGGCCGTGTTCCCCTGCGCTAATCCCGCAGAACTCTACGCCGGGGTGCATGCGATTGCCTGGCTGGAGCTTATCACCCCTGATATGACCCTGGCAGTGGACTGCTCTCTGCGCGATTCCGCCCTGACCCATTCCGGTTTTGTAGCACTCAAGACCAAGGATGCCATTGTCGACCGAATCCGCGAAGAGTGCGGAAGCCGCCCCAATGTCAATACCACCACACCTGACGTACGTGTCAACGTACACCTTCACAAGAATGTCTGCACCGTAAGTCTGGACAGTTCAGGGGAGTCTCTTGATCGTCGCGGCTACCGGCTTGAGCGTAACGAAGCGCCTCTCCGTGAGACGCTGGCTGCTGCCATTGTAGCCCTTACCGGCTGGGATGGTTCTATTCCCCTGGTAGATCCAATGTGCGGATCAGGGACTATTCCTGTTGAAGCGGCCCTGATGGCGGCACGGATACCGCCTGGGCTACAGCGCTCTTTCGGTTTTCAGAGCTGGCTGGATTTTGACGGCAGGTTATGGGACCAGTTGCTGAAAGAGGGTGAAAGCGGGATAAAAAAACTTCCGGTCGGCTTGATAACCGGATATGACAAGGACAGCCGGGCACTTGTACTTGCAACGCGAAATGCCGCCAAGGCAGGATTTGAAGGGCAACTTCACTTTTTTCATGCTGCACTGGAGGTTTTCCAACCGGAGGGGGACAAAGGGGTTGTAATCATCAATCCGCCATATGGCATGCGCATGGGTGAGGAAGAGGATCTGAGGGAACTTTATTGCCAGATTGGCGACATTATGAAAAAACGTTGTCGGGGGTGGACCGGATTTGTCATGACCGGTAACCTGGAGTTGGCCAAGTATATTGGCCTCAAGGCCTCACGTCGCTTCGTGCTGTTCAATGGTCCGATCGAATGCCGGTTGCTGAAGTATGAGCTGTACTGATAAATCTTTGCTCGCCACCCTGGTTGCTCCCACAACAGTCAGAATTGACTGGGCAGCTGTGACTTTTACATCCGAACACCTCACGGTTTGTTCCTCCCCGTGCCCCAGATATGCTAACCGCCCGAATCGGGTAATTGCCGGTTAGGAGCTGTAAATAAATGACTTGGTTATATTGCGCTCAGATTCGGCTGAACTGATTGGGGCAAACCGCAGACGTAGCAGAGCTACGTTGAGGATTTGGTGATTGAAGTTCGGTCAAAGATGGCCTGAAGATGAGATGCAAGATGGCCATGTTATTTTTTTACAGCTCCTAAGAGGACTTACACCTCTCTAGATTTGTAGTCTTATCGGCTGTTCCGACCCCACTGATTTCTGACCCCGCTGATTGACCCGAATGTCTGTCTTAGTCACCAAAAATCTGTCTTTTTTCGATATGCTCTGATAGCATGCCAATCTCAATTGTATCGTGGGAACGATAATCAATTACAGTACAAAACCGGAACTCACACTATGAAAATCCTCGAATACATAGGTCTGGATGTCTCACGTCACAAAGCACAGTACAGTAAAGTCGTAGCCGCCATAGAAAAGGATGACTTCCGCTCTGCAGATGTAAAGAAGTTGAC
>JBAYZR010000008.1:0-24428 GCA_041672425.1 Pedobacter sp.
GGAGAAGCCGACGCACATTTTTCCAGTGGCCAGGGCCAGCCCTTGGGTTGTGGCCACGCCAGCTCGCACACCGGTGAAAGAACCGGGGCCAATGGAGCAGGCAAACAGGTCTATCTCGCCGATGACCAGTCCAGCTATTGTCAGCAGACGCTCTATCTCCGGCACGAGCCGGGCGGAGAGGCATCTGTCAGCCAGGAATACCGATTCAGCGATGACCTTTTCATTGGAGACAAGCGCCACGCTGGCGATGGAGCTGGAGGTGTCGATACTTAAGATATGCATGGGGGCAGGTTTCTCGCGAATGCTTTAAAGTGGCCGGTAACGACAACTTACCTTGAAAGCCTGTTTAAAATCAAGTTGCATCCTTCCCAGCCCGGTTTATTGTCCTGCGGTAATCTTCGGTCTGGGTGGAGTGATCATAGAATGGCTTTGTAATCCCGGATCGCTTTGTGATGCAGCAGTGGCATCCGGTGGTAAGACCGGGACATATATTTATTTTTATCTGGATTATGCTTGCTAAAAACAGCAGACAAGTAATAATTATTAACAGAAAATTTATTACCATCAACATCCGGACGGAGGACTACAATGGCGGCCCATGAGAAGTTTATTCAGCATCTTGTTGCGGTGAAAGAAGGTGAAAGGGTCTTCGAGAATGCCTTTCAGTCTGTGGCCAGAATGATTCTTGGGGCGGGTTTTGAAAAGGTGGTGGTGAATGGACGAACTACCTATGATTTCAATTTGTTCCGCACAGGCAAAAAACACGCCATCGGCATGTTCGACGAAATCAACAGCTTCGTTTCCTACGTGAAGGATGCCGCCGAGGGAGGCTCCAGCAAGGAGATGGCCTTTGTCCTGGTTGGTGAACCAGGTAACGGCAAGACCTTTTTTGTCGAGTTCCTTTGCAGTCAGTACCGTGCCTTCCTGTCGGAGCCGAGGAACCGTCGCTATACCTTCCGCTTTAACGGTCTTGCTCAACTGGGACATTACGGCAAGATCAACGTTATCGACTCCCAGACCTATGAAGACCCGCTGATCCTGGCGATGAACCTGAGCGACGCACCTGAGGATAATCACCGCTTTCTGGCTGAACAGGGCGGACTGGATGATGCCGCTATCAATGTCCTCTACGACAACTACCGCCCAATGGGCGCCTGTAGCGGCTATATCTGGAACGATATTCGTGATTTCTGTGATGGCAACCTGGAGCGTATGCTCGGCTTTGTGGAGATCGTTCCTGTGCCGATGAGTGAGAGCCTGGGCACAGTGACGGGCAAGTATCCGGCAAAGGACAAGATAACCTCATCTTCGGTAGATCTGCTTGGCGAGGAGTCGATCCAGCGCCTTTTGCATATCACCGATACCAACAATCCCTACCGTTTCGATCTGCGGCGCGGCGCCTTGGCTCGGGTCGCTGGCGGCGGTATCCATTTCTCCGACGAGATCTTCAAGAACAAGAAGGATCTGGTTCAGGTATATCTAGGGGTTATTCAGAACCGGGCCATCGAGATAGATGGCTACAAATGGCCGATTGACTCCCTGATAATCGCGACCAGCAACAACTCCGAATTCAACCGTTTTCTGGCCGAGAAGGAGGAGGCGCCGATCGTTGACCGCTGCCGCATCTGTTATGTATCCCACAATACCAACTATCGTCTCCAGTCGGGACTCACTGCGTATGCCATAGGTAGCGAGTCGAAGACCACGCTGACCAAGGAGGCGTTGCATCAGGATCCTAACCTGAACTACGCGGCATCCGTGGGGGTTGTCCTGACCAGGCTGCCCAGATCGGAGAAACTCACCTCCATAGAAACCATGAAGCTCGCCGCAGGGGAGGTGGCGGGTGAAAAGAGCATCAAGGCGCTGGCCGAGGTGATCGACACGCTAGGTCAGGATCCTGATATCACCAGGCGTTTCGGGCAGAAGGGTCTGGGGCATCGCAGCCTTGGCCGCTCCATTCAGCTTCAGGTTGAGAATTCCGAGACCAATGAAGGCCGCTGCATGTACGCCTACGACGTCTTCAAGACCCTTGAGCGGGTTGTGCTCGATTATGTGGTGGATACCAATGATCGGGCCAAGTACCTGGAGGATCTGAAGATAGCCAAGGGACTCTACCGCGAGCGGATAATGACCGAGATGTTCAATGCCTATATGGATGAACCTTATGCCATCCGCAAGGATGTTATGAATTACGTGAATATGATTATTGGCATCGATGCCGAGAACCTGGGCCCGGACAGGATGTGGAAGTACAAGGATCCGCAGACCGGCGAACTGAGGGCATTGAAGGTTGACGAGCGTTATGTGAAAAGTGTGGAGGAACGGATCGGGCTGAAGACGGAAGAACAGCGGGAGTCGTTCCGTACCTCCATCCGCAAAATCTACGGTCAGAAGATATCCATGGATCCCAATTATGACTTTATGGATAATCTGGAACTGGTCAAGGCGATCACCGACGTACGCCTGAAGTCCGATATAGCTGGCGCCGGCAGCCTGATAGGGGCATTGGCCAACCGTACCAATGAGGAGAACCAGAAGCTCTATGACCGGATGATCACGACCATGCTGGAGAAATTGGGTTACTGCCGAACCTGCGCGCAGAAAACGATTGAGTATTTCTGCACACAAGAGGACGAGAACTAAAAGTTTATCAGGGCCTTAAGGATATATGCGAAACGACCTGAAAACATACCTGGAAGAATTGAAGGCGCACGGCCTTTCCCCCGAGCGAGAAGCACGGATGCGGGACGAACTGGCGACTGCGGATAATGGTCATGGTCTACCCCCGGATCTGTCGCTGGACGATGACCTGTCCGGATTCAACCGTAGTATCTATGCCTTCGGTGATCTGTTAGCCCTCCGGCAGGCAGTGAGCCCCCAGTACAGCGTTGCCGGACTGATGAAATCCCTGGATGAATTGCTGGAACGTGATCGTCAGCGGGAGCAGGATGGTTTCCCCCGTAAGATTCGGGTGGGACGGTTGGCAAAGCCGGGACGAGGTGGCAAGGGAAAGGTGGTGATTGTGCCGACCACGGTGGAGGAAAAATTATTTCACGATTCGACCATCAAGCCCCCGGATGATGGTGGTGTGTCAGGCGGCACAGGAGAAGGCGAACAGGGCGAGGTCATCGGCGAACAGCCGGTTCGCGGTGAGGGAGAACAGTCGGCTACCGGGCATGGACAGGGTGAGGGGGAGAAACATGAAATGGAATCCTCTGCCTATGAACTGGGGAGGACGCTTACTGAAAAGTTTCAGTTGCCAAACCTGAAGGAGAAGGGCAAGAAACGCTCATTTACCCGCTACACCTATGACCTGACCGACAAACACCGGGGCTTTGGTCAGGTTCTCGATAAAAAGGCTACTCTACGCAAGATAGTAGAGACGAACATTGCCTTGGGCAACATCCCGGATGTGGCTGACATCGATCCGACCAGGTTCCTCATTGCTCCACGTGACAAGGTGTACCGCATCCTCTCCCGGGAAAAGGACTATGAGCCCCAGGCGCTTGTCTTCTTTCTGCGCGATTACTCCGGGTCCATGGCCGGCTTGGTAACCGATCTGGTCGTTACCCAGCATGTGCTCATCTATAGCTGGCTTCTCTATCAGTACGGGGGGCAGGTGGAATCCCGTTTTATCCTCCACGACACCGAGGCCAGAGAAGTACCTGACTTCTATTCCTATTACAACTCCCGTGTTGCGGGTGGAACCCAGGTCTCCCGTGCCTATCATATGGTCAACGAGATTGTGGCAAAGGAGAGTTTGGCGAACGACTACAACATTTATGTCTTTCATGGAACCGATGGTGATGATTGGGATGAAGGGGGCGAGAAGGCGATCCCTGAACTGAGACAAATGCTGACATATGCGAGCCGGGTGGGAGTGACCATTGCCGAACATGGGCAAACCGGCTCGACAGAGGTGGCGCGTTATCTCGACGATTCCGGCCTGTTAAGCGATAAGCCGGAACTGATCAGGATGGATATCATGCAAGAGGATGCCGACGAACCGCGCCTGATCGAGGGAATCAAAAAATTGATATCGTGACCACTCCCCGTCCCCCTCCTGAATCAGGAGGGGGACGCCAGACAGGGCGGGGTGGTACGAATCAAGTGGAAAAAATCATGGAACTGATTAATCAACATACCAAGCAGATCATGGAAGGGTGTAAGGAGCGGGCCAGGGCTGCCGGTCTTTCCTTTACCGACGAAACGCTGGAGTATCTCGTCACCAACCGGGATCTGCTGGAGCTTTCCCCCAAGGTGATGATCCCGACGCTATATGACTACTGGGTCCACGATGTCGAGGTGCTGCGGGAGAAGGGAAAGTATGAACTATATCCAGGCAATCCGTATGAAACGGTGATCAATACCCGGCCCCCGATTTCATTTTATAACGACAACAATCCTGACTGGCTGAATGTGATGATTTTTTATCATGTCCTGGCCCATATCGACTTTTTTCAGAATAATCTCTATTTTCGCAATACTTGGGATTATGATTTTACCGGTCAAGCCCTCTCCGACAAGCGCGTAATTGCCAAACTCCGCGCCGAGAAGGGGCGATGGGTAGATTATGTGATCGAATTTGCCCGTGGAATTGATAATCTGGTCGACTTTCATGGTGAACTATCGGGGTTGTTCACCACGTCTGAAGCAGGGTACTCAGACCGCCTCAACTATTATTTCGACGTATTTCTTCAGTCAGTCAAGAAGGTCTCGATCAGTGACTACATCAAGGAGGTCAACCGCTATAATGTATGCCTGAAAAATTTTGGCGAGCAAGCCGAGAAGACCTTTTTTGGCGAGGCGACGCAACGCTACCCGGAACTGGAGACACATTTTTCCAAGATGGAAGATGCGCGGCCCAAAACCAGCCGGGATCTGCTCGGTTTTCTCCTGGATAATTCCGGATTCCTGAACAGAGATGAGAATACGTGGATGAAATCTATCTTGGAGATAGTCCGCAAGACCTCTATCTTCTTTCAGCCTCAGATCCGTACCAAAATTCTTAATGAGGGGTGGGCCAGTTACTGGCACGAGAATCTTTTTCTGCAAGACGACCGGATCAAGGGGCATGAGGTGGACTTCGCACGTGTTCATGCCGGTGTCACTGCCATGCCGCGGGTCGGTATGAACCCCTATGCCTTGGGGATGCGGTTGTTCACAAATATTGAAGATCAGGCCGACAAGGGGCGCTATTCCTTTGTATTCCAGCGACTGGCGGACAGCGCCGCCCGTAAGGACTTCGATACCGGTGTCGCCAATGGCCGGGATTTTATCTTCAAGGTTCGGGAAAATCTATGCGATTATCTTTTCATCAAGAACTACCTGGATCAGGATTTTCTTGACCGGCACAAGCTTTTCGTAGCGGGCAAACGCCTCGACCAGCAGCGGATGGTTTGGCAATATTATGTGAAGAGCCGCAAGGCGGACGATTACCGGCAGATGGCGCTGGACTCCCTCTATCATCCACCGGCGATCCGTGTTGACATGAGCAAAGGGATCGACGGCTCGCTCTATCTGGTGCATTCATTCGAGGGGAAACAACTGGTGCGAGAGTATATAGCCAATACTATGATGGGGATAGAATACCTGTGGGGAGGGCCGGTATATCTGGAGACCAGCGAGGCCGGCGCAGTGCATGGCCAAGCATTATCCGCGAGGCGTGATGAGCCGCAGGAGGGTGAAATCCGCTGGCAGCGTGTCGTATATACGATGAACGAAAAGGTTCTTTCCAAAAAGGCACTCTAATTGGTGATATATGTCGAACATAGATAATGCCCTCAAACACCTCAACCGGAAAATTACCGAGCGAGAGCATAGCCAAACCATTCCGTTTGATGATTATCTGAATATTCTTACGGCCAGACCAACGGTGGTCGTGAGCAATATCTTCCAGACCTTTCACGACATGATCCGTACCTACGTAGGCATGGGGCAGGACGAGTATCCTGACGATCCTGAATCGATCAATTACGTTAATTACGATTGCAGCCGCCTCTTTACCGAAAATACGGATCGACCCTTTTTCGCTGACCGGCTCTTTGCCAACCGTCTTATTAACCACGTTGATGCAATGAAGGGGAGCGCCCGCCAGAACAAGATGTATATCTTCAGGGGACCTCCCGGTTCCGGCAAGAGTACCTTTCTCAATAACCTGCTGCTGAAATTCGAGGAGTATGCCAACAGTGAATCTGGAACACGTTACGAGGTGGTCTGGAGGCTTGACCGGCGGGTGTTGGCACAAATCAATGATACGCAGGTAAAGCCTTTCATGGATCGCCTGTCTACACTGCTGGACGAATACGAACTGGGACAGGCCGAGCTGACGGATATGAAAAACCCCCTGAATCGAGCTGGGGATTTTGTGGAGATATCCTGTCCTTCCCATGATAATCCACTACTCATGATTCCAAAGGGTGACAGGCGTTCCTTTTTCGACGATCTGTTTAAAAATGACGAGTTTAAATGGAAGCTCTTCACCGACAAGGAATATGACTGGGTATTCCGTGAAACGCCCTGCACCATCTGTAGTTCTATCTTTAATGCCCTTATTCAGCGTCTGCCCACATCCAGGGATATCTACCAGATGATTTACGCGCGTCCCTACCGATTTAATCGACGCCTGGGCGAGGGGATTACGGTCTTCAATCCGGGCGATAAGCCGATGAAGCAGAACGTCATGACCAATGAACTGCTACAGCGCAAGATCGATATGCTGCTTGGCGACAGTAATGAGGTCAAGTACCTCTATTCCAATTTTGCCAAGACCAACAGCGGTATCTATGCGCTTATGGATGTAAAGTCCCATAATGCCGACCGGTTGCTCGAACTGCACAACATCATCAGTGAAGGGATTCACAAGGTTGAGGATCTGGAGGAGAACGTCAAGTCTCTCTTCATCGCCCTGATGAACCCGGAGGACGAAAAAACCATTGAGGGGTTTCACTCCTTCAGCGACCGGATTGAGTTTATCAATATCCCTTATGTCATGGATCTTAACACCGAGGTTGAGATCTACCGCAACACCTTTGGAAAGCATATCGATGATAATTTCCTGCCGCGTGTGCTGCACAACTTTGCGCGTGTTATCATCTCAACACGGATCAATCCCCATTCAAACGCTCTTGAGGAATGGATCAGCGATCCTCCCAAATACCGGCTTTACTGCGACGAAAACCTGCTGCTTCTCAAAATGGAGATATATACAGGTTATATCCCTGCCTGGCTTATGGATGAGGATCGCAAGCGCCTGACCGCCAAGAGACGCAGGCGGATCATCAATGAATCCGAAAAGGAGGGTGTGACCGGTTTTTCCGGTAGGGATTCCATCAAGATTTTCAGTGATTTTTTTTCTGCATATGCCCGCAAGGACAAGCTGATCTCCATGTCCAGTCTCAATACCTTCTTTACCAAGTGGCGTAAGGATCTTAGGGAGATGTTGCCGGAAGGATTCCTTGATTCGCTGATGAGAAACTACAACTATTCTGTCTTGCAGGAGGTAAAGGAGTCGCTCTACTATTACAATGAAGATCAGATTGCCAGAGATATCCTGAATTACATGTTTGCGGTCAACTTTGAGGTGGATTCGGTGGCGGACTGCCGCTACACCAATGAACGGCTGGAGATCAGCTCGGATTTTCTGAAAAACATCGAAGGGCGGTTGCTAGGGCTGGCTGCTGACGACGAGATGCGCATTTCGTTCCGTCGGGAGACCCAGAAAGAGTATGCGTCAAGAACGCTCACCCAGGATATCCTTGCGGAAGGGAAAAATCCCAAGGAAACCGGTCTCTACCGATCGCTCCATGATCGCTATGTTCACAACCTGAAGGAAAAGGTTCTGGAGCCGTTCCTTGACAACGCCAATTTCCGCCGCGCAATAAAGGACTTCGGATCGGATGCCTTTAAGACCTACGATAAACGCATTCGAGACGACGTTACGTTCCTTATTACCAACCTGTGTGAAGGTAAATACCACTACACCAAACAAAGCGCCAAGGAAGTCTGTGTGTATGTAATTGATAATGACCTGGCCCGCAAATTCCCTTCGTGAGGGATATATTTCAATAATTGAATATACTTTACCTCCGAGGTATTTGAAACCTCGGAGGTTTTTTTAATTCCTTGAGTAAATTGTTGTATCCATCTATATCTGTGCTATATGTAATCAATAGTATTAACCAAAAGTAAAAAGGGAGGCGTATGAAAAAAGCGGATCTCGTTGCAAAGATGGCAGAAGCAGCAGGTCTTACCAAGACCCAGGCTGAAAAAGCGCTGAAGGGTTTCATTGCAGAGACCACAGCAGCACTTAAGGCTGGTGACAAAGTCGCATTGGTAGGCTTCGGCACTTTCAGTGCAGTTACCCGCAAGGCGCGTATCGGACGTAATCCCCAGACCGGAAAGGCACTCAAAATTGCGGCAAAAACTTCGGGAAAATTCAGCCCAGGCAAAAACCTGAAAAACCTGAAGGCTAAACCCGTAGCCAAACCCGCCAAGAAAAAATAGATCGTGCAACAAAGATCTAACAACAAAACCTCGCTGTCTGGCGGGGTTTTGTTGTCTTTGATGAGAGGCGCCAAATTGTACTAAATATAAGTGGGGTAGGTCATGATACTGGAAGAGGCGCGAAGGGTCATACGTACAGAGGCAGAGGCTTTGTTGGCCATGATGGAGCGCATAGACAGCTCTTTTGAGCAGGCTGTGAATATGATCCTGGCCAGTAAGGGTCGCGTGGTCGTTAGCGGCATGGGCAAGTCAGGATTGATCGGCCAGAAGATCGCCTCCACCATGGCATCCACAGGCACTCCGGCATTTTTCCTCCACCCGGCCGAGGGTATCCACGGCGACCTGGGTATGATTATGACCGGCGATGTGGTCATTGCTATCTCCAACAGTGGAGAGACCGAGGAACTTTTGCGCATCCTGCCGGTGATTAAGCGATTGGGAGCACGTCTGGTCGCCATGAGTGGCAACGGGGCTTCTGCCCTGGCTCGTTGCAGTGATGTTTTCCTGGATGTGTCAGTGAAAGAGGAAGCTTGTCCGCTCGGGTTGGCGCCGACGGCATCCACCACTGCTACCCTGGCCATGGGAGATGCTCTGGCAGTAGCTTTGCTGGTGCAACGGGGGTTTCGGGCAGAGGATTTTGCCATCTTCCATCCGGGTGGTTCGCTGGGTAAAAAACTGCTTCTCAGGGTAGAGGATTTGATGCATACCGGCGATGCGATTCCTCTTGTGTCTGAAGACACTTTGATGAGGGATGCCTTGTTCGTCATCACGGCCAAGGGCTTGGGTGTGGTTGGCGTGAGCGGCAATGATGGATCGTTACAGGGTGTTATTACGGACGGTGATCTGCGCAGGGCGCTGGAAAACGGGTACGATATCCTTAGTCAACGCGCCGCAGGGCTGATGAAGATCAACCCCAAACGTATCAAGCGAAATGAGCTGGCTGCAGCCGCACTTCAAATCATGGAGCATCACTCAATTACCTCACTTTTTGTTTTCGAGGATGAATGTAGTTGCTCACCGTGCGGCATCATTCATCTCCATGACATTCTAAGAGCGGGAATTGCGTAATGAACGATAGACTTAAACATATTAGATTGTTGTTGCTGGACGTGGATGGAGTACTGACCGATGGCAGTATTATTTTTGATGCTAACGGCCTTGAAACCAAGTGCTTCAATGTAAGGGATGGTCATGGAATCAAGATGCTCCAGCGACATGGCATCGAGGTTGGTATTATTACGGGACGTACCTCGGCAGTTGTGGATATTCGCGCCAAAGAGCTGGGCATCAATCTGGTCTATCAGGGCGCCCTGAGAAAACTTGAAAGCTATAATGATATCAAGAAGAGGACAGGACTTGATGACAGTCAGATTGCCTACATTGGTGATGATGTCATTGATGTGCCTGTCCTGCGTCGCGTCGGATTCGCTGCCGTGCCCCTTGACGGAATGTCTGAGGTGCGGGCTGCCGCGCATTACGTGTCATCTTGTGGTGGTGGCAGGGGTGCAGTACGCGAGGTGTGCGAGATGATCCTCAAAGGGCGTGGTGTGTGGGATGAAATAGTTGCACGATACGAGTTGTAAGTGCTTTATTCAATCTTTGTGCCAATTGTGCTGGTTGGTTTACGTTTTGCTGGACAGTTCTTCATGCCGATGCTATGATTCCGCCATATGGTTTCGTCTGCAAAGATAAGATTTTTATTGGCCATTCTTGTTACAACGGCTATTGTTGGTATCGTGGCAGCAATCTCCCTAAAGGGTTCACGACGGCCCCCGATGGATCCGGTTCACCTGCAGCTTCCCCAGAATATAGATGTAGCCATGCACAACGCCCGCTTTGCCGAGATACGTCATGGCATAACTGTTTGGGAGCTTATTGCTGGAAGGGCTGAATATGACAAGAGCGGCGATGTCGTCTATCTTTCCAATATCCGCATGGAATTTGCCAAAACCCGTAGTACTGGCGCTATTACGGTAACAGCTGCAAAGGGAGAGTATTCCAGCAAAAGCAATGATGTCAAGCTGCGCGGAAAGGTACATGTGACGACCGGGACGCACGCCAGCTTCGATACCGAATCCATGGATTACCTTGCAAGCAAGTCGCAGTTCCACACATCTGAATCAGTTGCATTCCGCCACCAGCGACTGGCATTATCCGCCCAAGGGATGGAACTGAATGTGAAAGATCAGAAAGCCAGATTTTACAAAGACATTAATGCCACATTGGCAGCGATGTTGAAGCCAACATAGAAAATATTGACAGATAGAGACCCCGGAATCTATGAAAGTAATTCATTTTGTTTTAATTATCATATGTCTGTCTGCATCCCAGGCAATGTCAGCATCTCCAGGGAATTCTGCATATAAGGACCGATCAAAACTGCCTATCACCATCAAATCCAATGAGCTGTCAGCCGATAACAAGGGCAAGACAGCTATTTTCAAAGGCAAGGTAGTGGCGAAGCAGGGTGATATCACTATTTACGCGGATACGTTGACCGTCAACTACGGCGATGGAAAAAATAGCATGGAGAAGATCGAGGCAAATGGCAATGTACGCATTGTCCAGGAAAACAGGATCGGAACGGCATCCCATGCTGTTTACGACAGCAAACCGGGGAAGATTATCCTGACCGGAAATCCAAAAGTCATGCAGGGTGCGGATACCATTTCAGGCAAAATTATCACATTCTTCATAGATGAGGAAAAAAGCGCGGTCTCTGGCGATGGTGATTCCCGTGTTATTACGGTTATTCACCCTCCAGCCTGGAAAAGTAATGCTGGTTCCCGCTGATAAAATCAGGCTCTGGACCAGTGGGCTGAAGAAAAGCTACGCTGGCCGCCATGTAGTTAGAGGGGTTGACCTTTCCATTGAGGCGGGCAGGGTGGTTGGCCTTCTGGGTCCTAATGGCGCCGGCAAGACCACTACCTTCTATATGGTAGTCGGGTTGGCCCGGCCTGATAGTGGGCAGGTCTTTATCGGCGATGATGAAATCACCGGGTTGCCTATGTACCAGCGGGCCAGACGGGGCATCAGTTATCTGCCTCAGGAAGCCTCGGTCTTTCGTAAACTCTCCGTGGCAGACAATCTGCTGGCAATTCTGGAGACCGTTGAACCTTGCAAGGATACACGTCTTCAGAGGATGGAAGAGCTTCTGGAAGAATTTGGCATCACCCACATCGCAAGCGCCATGGGGTATGCCCTCTCCGGGGGAGAACGCCGGAGGGTTGAGATTGCACGGGCGCTGATCACTAATCCGGTCTTTATGTTGCTTGATGAGCCTTTTGCCGGTATTGACCCAATCGCGGTGGCTGATATTCAAAACCTGATTGTTTCGCTTAAACAGCGAAACATTGGTGTGCTTATCTCCGATCATAATGTCCGTGAAACCCTGGGGGTCTGTGATGGGGCCTATATCCTGAGTGGAGGAGAGGTGCTTGAGTTTGGTACGCCGGAGGAGATTACTGCCAGCCCTAAAGCACGGGAAATCTACTTGGGTGATGATTTCCGTCTCTGATCGTTTGCTGTTTTATCAAAGAGTTGTCCGCTAGGAAGCATTATGGCAATGGAGATGCGCCAACAACTGAAGATGTCGCAGCAACTGGTGATGACGCCCCAGTTGCAGCAGGCCATCAAATTGCTCCAGCTGACACGCTTGGAGCTTCAGGATGTTGTGCGTCAGGAGTTGGAAGAAAATCCGCTTCTGGAGGAGACCGTAGAGGTAGAGGACATTCGCGAGGTAGAGCCGTTGGAGATGGCCGAAAAGGAGAATGATCAGGATGGCCGGGAAAATGAGTTTCACGAGGTTGAGACCGGCGAGGATACCCTGCGTGACTGGGACAGCTACCTTGATGGCTACAACTATAGTTCCGGTGAGCATTATAACGGCGAAGATGAACATTCCTCTTTTGAAAACCTGCTGACCCGCAAGGGCACGCTGGCCGATCACCTGCTCTGGCAGCTCCATATGGGGCATTTTTCCGAGCAGGAGGTTTGTATCGGTGAAGAGATCATCGGCAACATCGACGAAGAGGGCTATCTGCGCGCCTCACTGGAGGAGGTTGCCCAGACCTGTTCCGTCAACGAGGGGGAGGCTCTGCTGGTTTTGGGGCGTATCCAGGAGTTTGATCCTACCGGTGTGGCAGCCCGTGACTTGCAGGAATGTCTCCTGATTCAGGCTCGTTGTCTAGGTATGCAGGGGAGTGTGGTGGAGCGGATTCTGCTCAATAAAATCAATGATCTTGAAACGCGTAAGTACAAGCAAATTGCCCGGGATCTCAAGGTTGATATCAATCAGGTGCTGATGGCAGCCAAGATTATCGGCGAGTTGGATCCACGACCGGGAAGGATTTTCGGTTCGGATGATGTACAGTACATCTCGCCGGATATTTTTATCTACAAAGTTGCCGATGATTACGTGGTCATGTTGAATGAAGATGGTCTGCCGAACCTTAAGGTGAATTCTTTTTATCTTGAGGCGCGTGCTAATGGTTCAATGGATTCCCGTGCAGAGGATTACGTAAGTGAGAAAATTCGGTCAGCGCAGTGGCTGATCAAGAGTATTCAGCAGCGCCAACGCACCATCTACAAAGTTGCAAAGAGTATCGTCAGATTTCAGCGGGAGTTTCTGGACAACGGCATTGAGCATCTGCATCCTCTTGTTTTGCGGGATGTGGCCGATGATATCGGCATGCATGAGTCCACCATCAGCCGTGTCACAACCAATAAGTATATGCAGACACCGTTGGGACTGTTCGAGTTGAAGTACTTCTTCAATAGTGCCCTGTCTACCAGTGAAGGGGATTTCGTCTCATCTGAGAGTGTCAAAAACCGCATCAAGGATATCATCGAAAATGAAGATTCCAAAAAACCGCTTTCAGACCAGAAAATCGCTGAGATGCTTTCCGGAGAGACCGTCAATATTGCCCGGCGAACGGTTACCAAATACCGGGAACTGTTGAGGTTCGGGTCGTCATCGGAACGTAAGCGCCATTTTTAAGCCCCAGGTTTCACGGGGAAGCAACGCACACTACATTCACAAGGAGGAAGGTATGCAGGTTACAACTACATTCAGACACATGGAGCAAAGCGACGCACTCAAGACGTATGCCGAGGAGAAGCTTGAGCGGGTGGCAAAATATATCGACGAACCCACCAGTGCTCAGGTTTATTTTGCAGTGGAGAAAAAGATCCGCCACATTGTGGAAATTGTCATTAGCGCCAAGGGTGTTAATACAAAGGCTTCCGAAGCGACCAACGACATGTATGCTGCTGTGGACGCTGTCATTGACAAGATTGAACGTCAGCTCAAGCGCTACAAGGAAAAGATCAAGGCACACAAACCTAACGGCGATGATCGCGGCCGTCAGATATCAACTAAAATCTTCCAGGCTGAGAGTATAGACGCCACTTCCGAACCGGTGGTCATCAGAACCAAAACCGAGACCGCCAAGCCAATGTCGGTGGATGAGGCTGTTATGCAGATGGACCTGCTCCATAAGGATTTTATCGTCTTTACCGATGCTGTCAGCAGTGATATCAGCGTCCTTTATCGTAGAAAAGACGGCAATATTGGCCTGATCGAGCCACAGCGCGGTTAAAACGGGAAGGAGCCGACTGGGGGACACGTGGACGTAATCAGTCTTTCCATACAGCAAATCCTGGATGATACCGAATACGGACTCGGTTTGAACCTGCTTGCCGGCGGCCAAGGGCTTGGCAATCGTGTATCCAGTTCGCGGATTCAGAAGCCTGGCCTGGCACTGGCCGGTTATACCGAGCATCTGCATCCCGACCGGATTCAGGTGCTCGGTAATACCGAAATTTCCTATCTCAGCCAGATCGATGACCGGTTGGCGCTTGAGAGTATCAGGACATTGTGCGCCTTTCGCATATCCTGTTTTATCATTACCAAACAGCTTGTTCCGTCACAGTTTTTTCTTGATACCGCAGAAAGTACCGGAATCCCGGTTCTTGGAACCCACCACCAGTCATCCACATTTATCTCGCTGATTACCAAATTCCTTGAGGAGCAGCTGCTTCCAACCACCCACATGCATGGAGTGCTGGTAGATGTTATGGGTGTTGGCATTCTGCTGACCGGTAAGAGCGGCATCGGAAAGAGTGAGTGCGCTTTGGATATGGTTATTCGGGGACACCGGCTGGTGGCCGATGACATGGTAATCATCAAGAAGAAGATGCCGGCTGCACTGGTTGGACAGTCCGAGGAGGCTATTCAACACCTGATGGAGATTCGTGGGCTCGGAATCATCAATATAAAAGATCTCTATGGTGTTTCATCCATTCGCGAGAAAAAAATCATTGATATGATGCTGGAACTGGTTGACTGGAACCCGGATCACGAGTACGACCGCCTTGGAGTGGATGATCAGCGGAGTACCATTCTGGGAGTGGAATTGCCTCATCTCGTCATCCCTGTTCGCCCTGGCCGCAACCTGGGGTCAATTATCGAAGTGGCGGCCCGCAACTTCCTCCTCAAGGGAATGGGATACCATTCGGCCCGTGATTTTCAGGAGCGTCTGATGTCGCGCATTGAGCTGCGCCCCTTGGGGAACGAGGTAGAGTAAAATATGCGCATAATTGTGATCACCGGTATGTCCGGATCAGGCAAATCAACAGCAGTCAGGGCGCTGGAGGATGAGGGCTTTTACTGTATCGATAACCTGCCGGTGCGTCTGTTTAAGCGCTTTGTTGATTTGATCGAGAAATCCGGAGAGGCCTTCAAGGGAATCGTTCTGGTAGCCGATATACGCGGGCGTGAGTTTTTCAAGGGGTATGAGAGTGCTTTCCAGAAGATTCGCAAGAGGGGACACAGTATCGAGATACTCTTTTTTGACGCCTCTGACGAGACGCTGGCGCGCCGCTTTTCAGAGACCCGCCGTCGCCACCCGGTAGATGAACAATGCACCGTCAACGAGGGGATCAGGATTGAACGGGAACGCCTTTCCGGTCTTCGACAGCTGGCAACGCGAATTATTGACAGTTCCGAGTTCAATGTTCATCAACTCAAGGACTATATCCTCCGTATTATAAGAGGTGAGGAGGGCAACCATCCGTTTATGGTGGAGGTTCAATCATTCGGTTTCCGTTATGGTATCCCGATGGAGTCGAGTATTGTCATGGATGTCCGCTTCCTTCCCAACCCGTTTTTTGTATCCAAGCTCAAAGCATTGACCGGTCTGAATGATGCTGTGCGGGATTATATTATGGGCAGGCCAGAAACAATCAAGTTTTTGGAGCAATTCCTGGCGCTGGTTGATATGCTGGTACCCTGCTACCAGCGCGAAGGCAAAGCTTATCTAACGATCTCAATCGGCTGTACCGGCGGTAAACACCGTTCGGTGGCATTGGCTGAGGCCACGGCACAACATCTGCAAGCTGTAATACCAACAGTACGAATAACTCACCGGGATATTGAAAAGGGATAGCAATGACAGGACTGGTTCTTGTAACACATGAGGGCTTGGCAGGTGCGCTCCTGCGCTCGGCCGAGATGATTGTCGGGACAATCGAATGCTGCGAGCAGGTTGAGGTTGCCGCTGAAGAACGGGCTGATGATATTATGTCCCGTGTCGTAAAAGCAGTGGAAAAGGTGAGTATGGACGGTGCGATCATTATGACCGATCTGTTTGGTGGAACGCCCTCAAACATGGCCATGTCTTTTCTCAAGGACGGACAGATAGAGGTACTGACAGGAGTAAATCTTCCCATGATAATGGAATTTTGCGCCAAACGAGGGCGTCTGGGGATTACTGATCTTGCTAACGCATTGAGCAAGTGCGGCCGCGAGGGGATCATTATCGCCGGCGAATTTCTCCGGTAGGTCTTGGCGGCCTGCGTGAGACCAGGAAGGGCGAGCAAGTTTATTTACAGTCCGATCACCCGCAAAGGATTCAGGTTGTTTCCATGCTCCAACAGGAATTTATCATAGTCAATAAACTTGGGCTGCATGCCAGGGCATCGGCGCTGTTTGTCAAGACGGCGAGTCGTTTTACCTCCGAAATCAAGTTGACCAGGGAGGGTGTGGAGGTCAACGGCAAGAGCATTATGGGTATCATGATGCTGGCTGCCTCAAAAGGCGCCACGGTACGACTGACGGTAGATGGCTCTGACGAGGCCGAGGCCATGCAGGCCATGGGAGATCTGATAGTCAATGGATTCGGCGAAGAATGACATACGTCGGTTTTCCGGTGTTGCCTGGGTCAGGTTTTGATGAGCTTTCCATGATGGCTGCTTCCATGCCGCTGCACACATATTTTTCCCTCCTTGCCTTCATTTTTGGCGCTGTCGTCGGATCTTTCCTCAACGTCTGCATCTGCCGCATGCCGAAGGATGAATCGATCATCTCTCCCCCATCCCATTGTCCTTATTGTAATTATCAGATTCACTGGTATGACAATATCCCCCTGGTGAGCTACCTGTTGCTGGGAGGGAAATGCCGTGGCTGCGGGAAGCATATCTCGATTCAGTATCCCCTGGTGGAGTTCTTGAACGCCCTTTTGACCCTGTTTCTGTTTCTGCGTTTCGGCCCCTCCCTGACCTTTCTGACTCTGTTCCTGTTCTGCTCCTCCCTGGTGGTGATCACCTTCATTGATATCGAACACCAGATCATCCCGGATGAGATATCCCTATCCGGCATCGTGATTGGTTTTGCCTTCTCGTTTTTCCTGTCGTGGCAGACCTGGCTTAATTCGCTGCTCGGCATCCTGCTGGGTGGTGGCAGTTTGCTGCTGGTAGCTTATGCTTACCAATGGCTGACCGGCAAGGAGGGCATGGGGGGCGGTGATATCAAACTTCTGGCCATGATGGGCGCCTTTCTTGGCTGGAAGTCCATCCCCTTCATCATCTTTTCCAGTTCCCTTGCCGGTTCAATCGTGGGCATCACAATGATGCTGATCCAGAAAAAGGATTCCAAACTGGCCATCCCCTTCGGTCCATACCTGGCCTTTGGGGCGGTGCTATATATTTTCTATGGCCGCCAGATCATCCAGTGGTATTTCAGCTTTAGCGGTTTTTACAGGGGATAGGCCATGCGTCCGTTCCGGCTCAACCTTACAGTTTCTATTCTTGCCTTTCTGAGTTGCCTGTTGCTGATGGCCTGGCTGCTCTTCAGCCTGTTTGCCTTCCGCACGGCTGCCAATGATCTCTATGCCCAAAAAGGCGAGCACGCCCGCATGCTACTGGCAACCTTTGTCAGTCAGTTGCCGGAAATAATCCCTATCTACCCGGAAGGGATAATACCGACAAACTCACCGGCAGCGATCTATGCCCAGAAGCTGGCGGAAGAAACCTCTTTTATGCGTCTCACACTACTGGATGCCAATGGCAAGGTCATCTACACTATAGGCCGGGACAGCAGTGATATATATCAACCCTTTTCGGGTTCGCCTTCGCTTGCAGCAGGGAGTTTTGTCCTTCCCGCTGGCGCCGGAATGGTATGCATTGCGCCGGTGACACGCAATGGTCTTGTTGTAGGCCAAACAGGTCTGGCGCTTTCTCTTAACTCGGAAAATGAACGTCTGAAACGTTCGCGGCAACTCTTTCTGGCCTATTTCGCCCTTGATTTCATTCTACTGCTGGGGATCGGCGCGTTTATCCTCTCTCGCATAGTCGTTACACCGGTCAATCGTCTGCTTGCTGCCACTCAAAAGATTATCGCCGGACACTATGGGCAACGGGTGCGTGTCACTGGCAGTTCGGAGCTGGCTCAGTTGGCCGAGTCATTTAACGAAATGTCAGAAACTCTGCTGCTCAAGGATCAGCAGGTGACTGCACATGTCTCTGCCCTGGAGAAGGCCAGCGCTGACCTGGGACTGGCTCGCGAAGAGACGCTACGCTCTGAAAAGATGGCTTCCATCGGTTTGCTGGCGGCTGGTATGGCACACGAAGTCGGCACACCGCTGGCATCGATCATGGGATATGCCGAACTCTTGTCCGGTGAACAGCCTTACTCCGCAGTCGTTCAGGACTATTCGCAACGTATTGCCGAGGGATGCGCCAGTATCGACCGGATTATACGGGGACTCCTCGATTATGCGCATCCTCATTCCAACTCTGTAGGGCCGGTCGATATACGTCGACTGGTGGGCGAGACGGTTGAATTGCTGACCCGGCAGGGGGCTTTCAAGCTCATCACCGTGACTTCCTGGTTTTCAGAGGCGCTTCCTCTCGCTCTGGTCGATTCCCACCAGTTGCAGCAGGTCTTGATTAATCTTTTGCTCAACAGTCGTGATGCCATGCCGGAGGGTGGAAAGCTTATCATCAGGGGAACAATCGACAGCAGTCTGTCCCTGCCTGGACATGCAGAGGGATATGTCCGGATTGATGTACTCGATACCGGTACCGGCATACCTGTCGAGCACCAGCAACGCATTTTTGACCCATTCTTCACGACCAAGGCCCCTGGCAAGGGTACGGGGCTGGGTTTGGCCATATCAGCACGGATCATTGAAGATATGGGGGGGCGGATTGTGGTCAAGAGCCAAGTTGCCAAGGGGAGCTGTTTTAGCGTGATGTTACCGGTGGAAGCTATGAAAGATTCGGAACAATGACAACCAGAAAACATATACTGATCATAGATGACGAGGAAAACCTGCGTCACATGCTGTCGCTCATGCTTGACCGTCAGGGTTACCGGACACAAACTGCTGCCGATGGCGCCGAGGGGCTGTGTTGCGTGCGGGAAAATGTACATGACTTCGTTCTCTGCGATATTCGCATGCCGGAAATGGATGGCAAGACCTTTCTCGCCAAGGTGTTGGAAGAGCGTATCAGCTCGCCCATTATCATGATGTCGGCTTACGGTACGGTGGATATCGCTGTGGAGTGCATGAAGATGGGGGCCTATGATTTTATCTCCAAGCCCTTCAAGAAGGACGAGATCGTCATGGTGCTGAAAAAGGCCGAGGAGCGAGAACGCCTCAAGGCGGAAAACAGTCGCCTGCGCAAGGTCGTGGCTGGTGAAAACATATTTTGCGATATCATAAGTCGTAATAGCGCCATGGTGGAGATATTTACCCAGATACGCAAGATATCCAGCCTTAAGATAACGGTACTGATCCTGGGTGAATCCGGCACAGGCAAGGAGTTGGTAGCCCGTGCCATTCACCGTAACGGGAACAGGTCAAAAAGACCCTTTGTTGCGGTCAATTGCGGCGCCATCCCGGAAAGCCTTTTGGAGAGCGTATTGTTCGGCCATGTGCGTGGCGCCTTCACCGGCGCAGCAAGTGACCAGACCGGGTTGTTTGAAGAGGCTGACGGCGGGACACTCTTTCTGGATGAGATCGGCGAGATGCCGCTGACCTTGCAGGTCAAGTTGCTGAGGGTGCTACAGGAGGAGGAAATTCGCCGGGTTGGCGCTGGCTCGTCACGCAAGATCAACGTTCGGGTGGTTTCAGCTACCTCTCGTAACCTTGAGGCGGATGTCCTGAACGGTCGCTTCCGCGAGGATCTGTATTTTCGCCTGAATGTTTTTTCCATTCAGCTGCCTCCCCTCAGGGAACGAATCGAGGACATTCCGTTGTTGGCCGGGTACTTCTTATCTAAAAACGCATCTGCCATGGAACGGCCATTGGTCAGGATCGCGCCAGAGGCCATGCGCTGCCTGATGGCGTATGGCTGGCCGGGAAATATCAGGGAACTGGAGAATGTCCTTGAACGGGGTATAATCATGTGTGAGGATGATGTCATTGATGGCGAATGTCTGCCTGTCAGCCTCCGTGAGGGTGTGGGAGGGAAACAGATATCTTCTCCGGATGAAAACCTGTCAATAAAGAAGGCCGAGGATGCCATTGAACGGGACCTGATCCGCAAAGCCCTTGTCAAGACCAGCGGCAATCGAACCCAGGCGTCCAAGATTCTTGAGATAAGTCATAGATCGCTGCTTTATAAACTTAAGGAGTACGGGATTGAATAGTTGTTTGATAGGCAAAAGTTGCAGAGATACAGATTTATAGCGTGTTAATAAATATGAAAAATTTGCATGGTAAACAAAAGTCTGATTTATTATTTAGTAAAATCAGACTATTAAACCGGTTGACTTAACGGCACTGTTTTTGCTTGAACTCGTAGCGTACTTAATTAATTTCAAAAGGAACTATCATGCTCAAAAAAATTCTCATCGTCCTGGCAATTTCAACCATCATTGCAGCCCCCTCGTTTGTAATGGCAAAAGAGGGCCACTCCAACGACTGCGCTACATGTCATACACTTGGCGACAAGGAGGCCGCAGATCTTCTTAATAAGATCGGCGGTTCTGTCAAGTCCATCAAACAGGCCCCGGTCAAGGGTTTTTTTGAATTGCTCATGGAAAAAGACGGTAAGCAAGGAATTATTTACCTCGATTACGGCAAAAAAAATGTGATGCAGGGGATGCTCTTTAATCTACAGACCCTTCAGCCGGTTTCTGCCCATGAGGTTCCCAAACCCAAACAGGTGACGACTATTGCACCGCAGAGCATACCGATTGACAAGGCTATTGTCATAGGCAACCCAAAAGGTTCCAGGAAGCTGTACGTCTTTACTGACCCGGATTGCCCTTATTGCCGCAACTTTCATGGTGAACTCAAAAAACTTGCAAAGTTGGATACGGATGTTGCCATTTATATCATGCTCATGCCCTTGCCCATGCACCCGCATGCCTATGACAAGGCTCGCTCAATTCTGGAATCCCAAAACAGCGTGATTCTGGACAAGGCCTTTGAGGGCAAAGAGGTTCCCAAACCCACCAAAGAGGCAAGCAAAGCTCAGGTTGACGCAATCATCGCGTTTGCGTCTGCCAATGGCATCAACGGTACACCGACAATGGTGTTACCTGACGGTCGAGTGCAGGTGGGTGGACGGGATGCGGAAGGGTTGAAGAAGATGCTGGAAACTAACTAACAAGAGAGACAACCCATGCGTTTATTTTCCTTGATTATTGTTCTGTGCGTGGCGCTGTTGCCGGTTATCTCCATGGCAAAAGAGAAATGTGGCGGAGATTGCTATTCATGCCATTCCCTGAGCATAAAAGAAGCTGGTGAACTAACCAGCCCGCTAAATGTGACAGTCAAATCGGTTTTTCCTTCACCCGTAAAGGGCCTTTTTGAAGTAAAGGCCGAACGCAATGGGAAGGAAGGACTTATTTTTATAGATTTTGCTAAAAGGTATCTGATGCAGGGCGTTATGGTAAAAACAGACGATTTGAAGTCAGTGCAGGCGCATAAACCGCCCCGGCAGGAAGCCTCCAAACTGTTGAGGATGAACTCTATCCTGCTGGGGAATCCCAAGGCATCAAAAGAGATCATTGTTTTCTCTGATCCGGATTGCCCTTTTTGCCGTCAAATGCATGATGAATTACGGCAGCTTGTCACCGATAAGGAGATTGCTGTGTATGTCAAGCCGTATCCCTTGGATATTCATCCAGGTGCCTATGAAAAAGCCAGGGCCATACTTGAATCAAACAGTGTGGAAATGTTGAACAAAGCCTTTGCCGGCGAGGAAGTCCCGGCTCCCAGGGATCCTAACAGCAAGGCCGCTGTTGATGATATCATTGGATTGGCAAAATCATTGGGAATAAAAGAAACGCCGGCATTTCTACTGCCGAATGGAAAGATCGAAGTGGGTTTCCGCAGCGCATCGGCACTGAAAAAAATGATTTATATGCAGTAATGGCAGCCTGTTTTTCGAGAATGGACTTTTGGGATAGTGGGTAGAGGAGGATTCAATTTATGCGCAAGATTATCAGGTACGGATTCACAATAGTCATTTGTCTGTTCTCTCCGCTAGTCGCTTCAGCGGCAACAATGAATGATTACTGCATGACGCCTCCCTTTGTGGCACAGGTAGCGCCGCCGTTGATCATGTTTGACGTAAGCCGGGATCACAAGCTGTACTTTCCGGCCTACAATGATGGTGTGGATCTGAATGATGACGGTCGTATCGACAACACCTACGATCACTCCATTGAGTACTACGGCTATTTTAATCCCTACAAATGCTACACACACCCCGGTGGCGCTACCCATGATAAATACTTCACACCGGTGGCAACAACCCTTGTTGACCGCTTTTGCACCAGTGGTCAGTGGGGCGGTAACATCCTCAACTGGCTCACCATGTCCCGTATGGATGTCATCAGGAAGGTCATGTACGGTGGACAACGTTCCAATGAAGGTCCCGTGCTGCTCAATCGAGCCTTCATTCCCCAGGATGCCCATAGCTGGGGCAAGGAGTATACCGGCAAGCTTTGTAGCAACGGCACTGAATATAAGCAGATGTGTTCTACAAACAGTGACTGTTATGCCGACGGCTATACCTGCCAGGACAAATCCTTGAATCTGATCGGCATTGCGGCCCCTTTCGGCGGCAATGCCTGCTCTACTACTCCCGTTACATGGGGCAGCGCCAGTGGTGACCCGGGCAAAGGGAAGATGCTGGTCGTACGCTACCCGAACACCAACGGAACCAGTGATACTAATCACGCTACACTGTCAGACGGTTTTGATTACACAAAGTTTTTTACCGGTTTCGCCCCGACTTTTGTCACCGATTTCAGCAATACAATTCTTGATCCATCTATAAATCATGGTGATAACTATGCTCAGATCGTGGTTGCCGAGTTCAAAACGCTTGCCAGCGCCGGTTCCCTTGAAGGAAACAGGGGCGGTAACTGGCAGTTCGCCATTGATGGCGACGATGGCGTGGAGATGGAAATCAGAGATGCCTCCGATAATATCGTGCAGAGTACGGACGGCAATAACCAGTTGGGATGGTATGGGTATGGCAGCGGACATGCCTGGTGTAGTAATTGCACTACGCATACCACAACATGGACTCTTGCCGCCAATACCTGGTATCGTTTGATTGTGCGCCATACCGAACGCACCGGGATGGATGGTGTCAAGGTATGGTTCAAGTATCCTGGCTCGAATTCCGCCTGGCATCTGTTTGGCCAGTTTGGCAGCGGCGCCACGTTGTTGGACATACGTGCCCCCAACATAACTGCATCAAACAGCTGCTCACTGAAAGACAGGAGCTTCCTTGATACTGGCAGGCCTGCCTCAACGGAGTTGACCGGCGAGCAGTATCACCTGTTTTGTAACACAACCCCGTCCACCGGCGTTCCTAAAAATGATGAATATGCCTCTCAGACAACACTATTGAGAAGGATCACTAATTCAAAACATCGCATCTGGGAGTGGTCTCTGAAGGAGAGACCGGTCTGTGACGATGCCTTTGAGGACACGATCAGCGCCATAACGAACCGGACCGATTTCACGGTACAGGCCGAGGTCTGCAAGAGCGGGGTCGGGACGCGCTCTGAAAAAGATAAATTCGAGCGCTGCCGCAACTATGGCGGCGTCTACACCGCTGCTACCGACACCTACGCTGGTGGAACATGGATGCCTATCGGTCTGTTCCAGAAGTATGGCGAGTACAATCCCAACGACGGAACCGGCGTCACAAAGGTCTGCAGCAGGTATATGAGTACACCATGCAGCAGTGACGATGGCTGCGGTGTCGGCGAGGGGCTCTGTTTCGACAAAGCCAAAATGTATTTCGGCGCCATGACTACTTCCTATACCAAAAACTTTTCCGGAGGTGTGCTTCGAAAAAATCCCGGCCCGGTCTCCGATGAAATCAACATGGCGGACGGTAAGCTGGTATCTGCGGAGAACAGCAGGGGCAATCTGATCCACACCATGGACCGGCTGGTTACCATTGATTATGACTATGGCTCCCATTCGTATCCCGCGCTCTATCACAATCGCGTCTGTGGCTGGATCTGGAATCGCCCCATGGTAGAAGGGGAATGCGAAAACTGGGGCAACCCCCTGGCCGAGATGATGTATGAATCACTACGCTATTTTGCCGGCAAGGGAGTCCCGACCGATGACTTTAAGTATGCCGCAGATGATGACTCG
>JBAYZR010000009.1:0-23331 GCA_041672425.1 Pedobacter sp.
CGATGTCTTTAAGTATGACTCAGCCGATGACTCGGGCGTGTTGCTTTCCAAACCAAACTGGGGGTATACGAAAGGGGGTAAGGTATATCAGCCCTATGATAATATTTTCCCCCCCTGCTCGAAGCCGTTTATCCTTATTATTTCTGACGTCAATACCAGCTACGATGCAGACAAGATCCCGGGCAGTTCCTATGCTAACGGATTGATTGAAGAGAACCGTACCCCGCATCTGGGGTTGGGGGATACGCTTCCCAATGGTAAAACAGTGCTTAACGACATGATGGACACGATCAGCGCCACAGAGGGGATCAGTGGCAATAGCTGGCTCATTGGCGAGAGTACGCATAACGGCGCCGCAGTTGATTTTATATGTTCTTCCAAAATAGCGGACAATTTGCAAGGTGTGCTTGGTATCTGTCCAGAGGAACCGACCAAGAAGGGATCTTACTATGCTGCAGCCCTGGCATATTATGGCAAGATTAAGACTCGATTCCATGATATTACCGGACACGGCCCGGTGTCGACCTTTGTAGTGGCGCTTTCGTCACCGTTTGCCGATATCAATATCAAGGCAGGAGAAAACAATGTCAAGATTGTGCCTGTTGGAAAAACAGTCAGAGTCAATGGTGTCACAACTAATAAGTGCCTGGGCTACAATGGTTGTACCTACAGCACTGAAGCCATTAGTGGCCGTCTTATTTTCAAAGATTGTCCATCAGATTCCTTCTGTCCCACCAATAGTCTGGTGGGCTGGTTTATCAATGACATCAAGTATAACGATAAGAACGAGATCATTTACATGAAGTTTCGCCAGAACTTCGAGGATTCCGAACAGGGCGCCGACTATGACATGGATGCCATTGCCACCTATGAAATCTGCACCAGCGCAGCCGCCACTCTCGGCTACGGTTCTTGTGGTTCACTGAAACAGGAACTTGTTGGTAACAAATTGCAAATTAACGTTACCTCCAGTTATGCCGCCGGAGGCGCAGACCAGGTACTCGGGTATTACATTACCGGCACAGCTCCGGACGAAAACGGCAAACCTACGGAGGGTACCTATTATGTTGTGCGTGATAAGTACGTACCCAGCAGTAGTCCAGTCTATACTATGCCACTGGTATCAAAACTTAAATTTACCTCTTCCAGTAACCCATCGGCTGGAAACCTTAAAAATCCGCTCTGGTATGCCGCCAAATGGGGGGGATTCACCGGAGAAGGCACGCCGGATACCATCTCCAAATGGGACAGGAAGCCGGAGGGCAAACTGGATGGCAACCCGGATAACTATTTTCCAGTCAACAATCCTTTAAAGTTGGATGAACAATTGGAAGCCGCACTAACGGCAATTCTGGACAATGCTGCATCCGGAACCGCGGCATCAATGATCAACAACAGCGAGGGGAGCGGCGCTAATCTTTTGCAGGCTCTGTTCTATCCTAAAAAAACCTTTGATAACGGAACAGAAGTCAACTGGATCGGTGAAATTCATAACCTTTGGTATTACCTTGATCCAAACCTGCAGAGATCATCGATACGAGAAGATTCAACCCAGGATTTTACCCTAAACCTGAAAAACGATAAGATCGCTAGTTTCTTTGTTGATAAGGAGCAAATTACCAGGGTTAACCTCTATTCTGATGCTGACGGTGACGGTGTGGCTGATAACCTCTCCAAGCCCGATGATCCTGTATTGCCTGAGAAAGTTCACAGTCTTTGGCAAGCGGGTCGCATGCTTTGGAATCGTGACGTGACACAGTTTCCCCGCAAGATTTACACAGGTTACGACTCTTTCATTGGTAATGAACCAAAAAAAATAAGCGATTATACCGCTAATACTGGTTTTCAAGACCTTTTGCAAATTCCAGTTGGCGATACGCGCAATACTGCCACCACCGCCTTGGTCAATTATATCCAAGGGATAGATCAAGCCGGTATGCGCGGACGAAAGGTTAGTATCCAGAATTGCGGGCCTCTTGACAGCTGTACCCGTGAATGGAAACTGGGTGATATCATATCCTCCTCACCCAAGCAGATTTCCAATATCAGGCTCAACAGCTATTCTCTTATGCCACCTACCGGTTATGGTGACAGTACCTACCAGTTATTTGTTAACTCAGATGCTTATAAGCATCGTGGTATGATATTTGCGGGCGGTAACGACGGCATGCTGCATGCCTTTAGATTCGGTATCCTCAAGGAATTGTCCGAGAGGTACTCAAAAGCAATGCTGACCAATTCATCCGGTGCAGCCGCTACTGCGTCAGATCTGCTTGGGAACGAGGATTGGGCCTTTATTCCAAAGAATTCCTTACCATACTTGAAGTATCTGTCTGACCCCAACTACGGCCACTTGTTCTTTGTTGATAAGACAGTATCGACGTTAGATGCCAGCATTGGTGTTAATAGTAATAGTGCGGCCTGTCAGGCCGACTATTCTCAATGCACAAAGGATGCAAGCGCCTGGCGTACGGTTTTGGTTGGAGGCATGGGAATCGGCGGGGCTGTCAAGCCCTTCTCCGACTCCTGCACCGTGGATGATTGCGTTAAGACCCCGATTGCCGATTATGGCTATTCATCCTATTTTGCGCTTGATGTTACGGACCCGGCTGCACCTAAGTATTTATGGGAATTTTCTCCTGCCGGGCTTGGCTTTACTACAACCGGGCCGGCGCTTGTTCGTATTGCGACAAAAAATGCTGCGGGAACCGGCCCTGATAACTCCAAAAACGGCAAGTGGTTTGCTGTATTTGCCTCCGGTCCGACCGGACCAATTGACACCAAACTGCATGAATTCAAGGGTCAATCCGATCAGGAGTTGAAAATATTCATTGTTGATCTTGCTACCGGTACGCTTGTAAAAACCATCAATACAGGCATTCTTAATGCGTTTGCCGGTTCTTTGGCAAGCAGCTGGATTGATACGGATCGCACAAACACAGCATCAACCGGCTATTACAGCGATGACGCTATCTACATTGGATATGTTAAAAAGGATACCGTCACCGATACCTGGACCAAGGGTGGGATAGGGCGTTTGTCTACCCGTGAAAGTCCTGATCCCGGCAGTAACGATGCAACCAAACAGTGGGCCTGGAGTACCCTGATTGACAATACGGGTCCCGTGACAACATCAATAAGCAAGCTACAGGACCGCAAGAACAAGAACCTCTGGATCTACTTTGGAACCGGTCGCTACTTTTATAAAGAAGATGATAAAGCATCGCAAAACGTGATTTATGGAGTAAAAGAACCCTGCTATTCCACATCTGACAGATTCAATAGATCCACTTTGTTAAGTGTTGCTGGTGGCAGTAATAATGACATCGATCAAAACTGTACCGATGCTGTCCCTTCCGACTTGATCGATCAGTCAGGCGACACACCATCCAGTACTATTGCGGCAAAAGCTCCTGGTTGGTTTTTTAAACTGGATCTTCCAGAGGAATTCTATTATTCCGAACGCCTGATAACAGACCCGATTGCGTCACCAGCCGGAGCAGTGTTTTTCACAACCTTCAAACCCGTTAAGGACATTTGCGAGTATGGTGGCCAATCACACATCTGGTCGGCTAATTATGCCACCGGTGGCGCCCCCCTTGCCGCAGCAATGAAAGGTAATGTACTTATGCAGGTCTCTACCGGGGCATTTGTGGAGACACCACTTTCCTCTGCATTTAATGCCAAAGGCGGCAGAAGAACAGATAACCCTATTTCCGGTATGCCGCCATCAGCCCAGGGTTTATCGCTCATTGCCAATCCGCCACCGGTGAAAAAGTTCCTGCACGTCAGGGAGAAGTGACATGCGACGTACTGGTGATTGCAAACAGCCGCTTGGGCAACCTGTTGCACGTATTATATGGCTGAACCGGCACAAAAACGGTTTTACGCTCACCGAGTTGATGGTTGTCATTACCATCATTGGCATACTCTTGAGTATTGCGACGCTTAATTTTCATGATTGGCAGCAAAAGGCGCAGATTGAGCGCCAGACGCGAGAGTTGTATTCCGATTTAAACACAGCCAGAACAGAATCCATATTCAGAAAAACCAGACGCCGAATAACCTTTCAGCCGAACAGTTATGTTTTCACTGGTTACAGCAGCGATAACGAAGCCTCGAATCCCGGTACAACAATTACAAGTCGTAATGTGTCATATCAGTTGACAAAGGTGGTTAATGGGAGCACGGCTTCAATTGTCGATTCTGCCGTGGAGTTCAATATGAGAGGTTTTTTAACCGGCGCCAATAATTCCGAACCTGTTCTCACCTTGAACTTGAACCCGGTCGGTACAGGTGCAACTTTTGACTGCATTGTAATAAGTGTTGCAAGAACAAACATGGGGAAAATGGAAAATGGAACCTGCTCGTTCAAGTGAATCTGCCTTTACGTTGATTGAATTTCTCGTTGCCATTGTGATCCTGATGGTTGGGATGTTAGGCTTGCTTCAGATGGTCAATGTTTCACTCAACCATAATCTGCAAAACCAATTACGGAATGAAGCCGTCAATGTGCTTGATGTTGAGATGGCAAAGGAACTTGCAAAAGGTTACAATCAAGTTGCAATAACAAACCGCAACTATACAGCCAGTCGCAAGATTCTTAATTCATTCAAGCTGTATTCAGTCTCACGAACCGGTATAGCCCTCCCGAATTCCCGCGAGGTGAATTTTCAAGTGTCATGGCGGCATAAAGGCGTCCGCTATACTCATGATGCGTCATCTGTTCTTACAAACTCAAACCAGTAACGGGTGATTGAAATGAAAATAAACAACAAGGGATTTACCCTGGTAGAGATGCTGGTTGTCATGGTTGTGTTTGTTATCATCATTGCGATTACCGGGGATTCTTTCAATATTATTCTGTCACAGACTTCAAAGATGTTCAGAAGCGAAGAGAGCAACATTGAAGGTGTGATTGGTCTTGAAATGTTCCGCCATGATTTGCAGCAGGCTGGTTTTGGTCTTTTTTCAGAGACTCCGCCGGTCAGTTACGAAGAAGCTGCTGCAGCCCCGGCAAATGAGTATAACGACGCAGCAACCAATGTTCCGCGACCCATATTGGCAGGCGACAACCATGTCGCAGTTGACGAGAATGACGATACCGGAGCTTCTTTTGGCGTTCTGGCGGGTACTGATTATCTGGTTATAAAGGCAACGTCAGTTGGAAGAAACCGTACCTCACAAAAATGGACCTATTTGAAATATACCTCACATGATGTTTACCCAAATACCTGGATGTCGTCTGCCGAGAACTTTAATACATCAGACAGAGTTGTTCTCTTGCGGCGTCAGATTGGGGCGCAGTCCCAATCAGCCTCTCTTGAAAAGGCTCCAACGGGTAAGTTCTATTATGAATATAGCAACACAGCATTCAGTAGTTATACAACATCAAGTTCAGCAATATTTTCGGTCTATGGTCTTGGCAGTGACACCACTCCACGTATGCCTTTCAACCGTACCGATTATTTTGTAGCTCGGCCTAAGGATTCAAAGCAAGTCCCCCCTCAATGTGCTCCCAATATCGGAATTCTTTATAAAACAACATTAAACAAGGATGGAAGTCTGAATTACGTTCCTTTGGTGGATTGCGTTGCGGATATGCAGGTGGTTTTCGGGTGGGACATGGATGGTGATGGTGTTGTTGATACCTATTCAAATGCGGGGGGTACTTTTGTTATAGCAGCAGGATCTGCTCCTGTAGGATCTACTGCTGCAGTACAGGCTGCAATGTCAAACACCAACAATAATTCAGCTGCTACAATACCCAGCATCAGGAATAATCTGAAAATGGTAAAGGTGTATATTCTGGCTCAGCAGGGAAAGATGGATCGTGGTTACACAAGTCCATCACCAATAATTGTCGGGGGTAGTGGCGAATCGAGTCTAACCCGTTCATATGACATAACAGCCAAAGGCTGGCAGAATTATCGCTGGAAGGTTTATCAAATTGTGACCAGGCCTAAAAACCTTCCGGCAAATCAGTAAGTAAGGTGGTTATTATGAAACCGTTACGCTCTAAAGATGGGATTGCGCTGGTTACGGCACTGATGTTGACGCTTATTTCCATGACCATTGTCATGGCTCTGATGTATATGATCACCCAGGGAACCAAGGTGTCCGGTCAGTTAAAGCGATACAAAACTGCTTTGGACGCGTCATATGGCGGAACTGAAATTTATACAAAGGATATTTTCCCTTTTATCATGCGAAACTATTCCAGCAACACCTTGCAAACAGACCTGGAGGATAACACCAATGGATTCGGTGCAATCGGATTGAAGATGATTACAGACAAATATTGTTTGCAGGCAAAACTCACCAAGAACACCAAAAACTGGCCTGTAGGATGTGACAATAATCCCTTTCCAGCGAAAAATCCCGATATGAGTATCACTTTGCAGGCTGCTAGCGGAAACCCATTCATAGTCTATTCAAAAATTGTTGACACTACCACCGGTAATTCTGATGTCAGTGGTCTGCAGCTGGAAGGTTCAGGTGTTTCTGAAGCTTCATCGGTGAAAATTCCGCAGCATTTCCCCTATATTTACAGGATTGAAGTTCAGGGACAAAAAACAAACAATGCAACAGCACAGTCTAATATTGAAGTCCTCTATGCATACTGAAACCACAGAATTCCTGATTCCGGCGTTCTGTGGTTTGCTTGATAAGGGATAGAGAAATTCAGTAGTTTTGATCCAGTAAGAGGACACATCAATGAGGATGTTTTATTCTGATGTTATAAGCTGCAAATCAGGCAGGCACTTTGCTATCAGACCTATATTTCGCACTTTTTGACCGACTAATCTGAGTATTTATTTTTGGATTTTTTTGCCCGGCATCGAAGCCTGGGGAGATGTGTACATAGATATCGTTGCATTCCAGCAAAATAGGTGTTGTTGCCACGTGTAATGGAACAAAGGAGCCGGACTTTCCATGTTCCAACTCCTACAGGCGCTGTCGCCAGTAGAGAAAACGATGGTAGCCTTCGACATTTTCCCGGCGCCATGCGGCGATGCTCAGGCCACTATTGCGCCATGCTGTGATTTTGGTTGCCCATTCCGATTCTGAGGTGACTTGCGGCATCTGCGAACCTCCCCACTGTTAAAACTTCTGTGAAGGTCAATATAGTGGGGTGGATGGGAAGAGGGAAGATGGGCTCGGTTGACGGTTACTGTATGGGCGCCCATACGGTGGGTGATGTGATGGATTGGTTAAAGACAATGACCACCAACACATACGTCCGAGGGATTAAAGAATCCAGGTGGACGCCATTTCTCGGACGGTTTTGGCAGCGCAATTATTTAGATCAACTTTAATTTCCGTGCGAGCAATTGCAGGGTATGCAGCACCTCAATACTGGAGCCGTGCTGTTTCAGGCCATCCGATAGCTGCATCATGCAGCCTGGGCAACCGGTTGCCACGGCCTGGGCCGCTGTTTTGACAATCGCCTGGCTTTTGGCGTCGTTAATAGTCATTGATGAACCATAGTGATATACGTTGAAGGTACCGCCCAAGCCGCAACAACGGTCGGCGTCCTCCATCTCGGTCAACTCAACTCCAGGGGTTCCTTTCAAGAGCTCACGAGGTTGTTTGGTCAGACCACGGGTACGTAGGTGACAGGGATCATGATAGGTGATACGGATCTCCTCCCCTGCTCCGGTTTCAGCTGGATTGAGACCAAGTTTATGCAGCAATTGGGAAGCGTCCACGGTCTTGGCCGCCAGGGCATCCAGACGGGTGCGCAATTCCGGATTACGCTTGCCAACCACCAGGGGATACAGGCGGTGCAAGGCGCCGCCGCAGGTTGCACAGGCGCTCATCACATAATCGGCTTCGTACCTTTCCATCTCCGCCAGGTTCTTTTCCGCCAGATCACGCACCGTATTGATATCACCGCCGGACATGCCCGGCAGACCGCAGCACTGCTGCTCCTTGGGTATGATCACCGTGCATCCCAGATGGCGGAAAAGCGCCAGCGCCGCCTCCCCGATCTCTGTATAAACGAAGTTGGTCATGCAACCAACAAAGAAGACGATGCGCGGCTTGCCAGGTTCGCCTGGAATCACCTCCGGATGCCGATCCATAAAAGGTTTTTTGGCGATTACAGGGATATGTCGCTTATTTCCAACAAAGGGCATTGGAAAACGCAGCCGCAGGCCGGAGTTCTCAGGTACCTTTTTAAAGAACAGCGGTCCGAACAGGGCTGCCATCCTGGCCCCCATCTTCATGCGGGAGCGGTTCTTTATAACCTGACCTACAGCCTTGTGAAAAGTAGTCAGTCCCCGTTTCCTGGCCAGTGCTTCGCGGGCGGCAATGACAATCTCATCGGTCGGTACCTCGTTGGGACACTTCTCCACGCAACTGCCACACAACAGACATTTGGACATGGCCAGATAGGTTTGGTCGTCCAGTTCAATATCATCCTTGAGGATGTGCTGAGCCAGTGCAATCTTGCCACGCGCAACAGCCGGCTCCCGGCCAAAGACTGTGAAGGCAGGGCAGTTGGCCCGGCAGGCGCCACACTTGACGCATTTTTTCAGTTGTTCTTCGACCCGTTTGAGGGGATCAATATCTTGTTGTTCCATACTTAAGAACCTTTCAGCACTCCCTTAAAGTTTTTCCAGCCACTCATCTAACGCTGCCAGCGCCCGTTCTGCAAGCCTCTGGCGTTTTTCCTTTTTCTTCACCCGCCCCGTTAAATCCGGGAATAGACCGTAATTCACATTCATCGGCTGGAAGTAACGGACTTCAGCGTTTGTAATATGCGCCATAAGCGCTCCCAAAGCGGTTTCAGGCGGCGGCACGGACAGCGGCAAACCGTTCAGCAGACGGGTGGCGGCTATACCGGCCAGGAAACCACTTGCGGCTGATTCCACATACCCCTCCACCCCGGTGATCTGACCGGCAAAAAAAATACGGGAATCTGCTTTAAGTTGTTGGGTCGCTAGCAGCAGGGCAGGCGCGTTGATGAATGTATTGCGATGCATCGAACCAAGCCGGACGAACTCGACACGTTCGAGTCCCGGTATCATCCTGAATACACGGCGCTGTTCCGGCCAGGTCAGCTTGGTCTGGAATCCAACCAGGTTGAACATGGTCTTGTCACGATTTTCGGCCCGCAGCTGAATCACGGCATGCGGTTCCAGTCCGGTACGGGGATCGGTCAGACCAACCGGTTTCATCGGTCCAAAACGTAGCGTCTCCACTCCGCGCTCGGCCAGGGTCTCCACCGGCATACAACCCTCAAAATGGACGACCTTCTCGAAATCACGGGCCGCGACCTTTTCGGCCCCCACCAGTTCGGCTACAAATGACAGATACTCAGCTTCATTCAGCGGGCAGTTGAGATAGTCATCGCCGTCACCTTTGCCGTAGCGCGATGCGGCAAACACCTTGCTCATGTCGAGCGAATCAGCAGCGACAATTGGAGCAATGGCGTCATAGAAGTAGAGCCGATCTCCGGTAAGGTTTACCAGGGACGCCGCCAGCGCATCGCTGGTTAGTGGGCCAGAGGCGATGATGATAACCCCTTCCGCCGGGATACAGGTGCACTCGCCATGTTCGATCAGGATCAGCGGATGAGATTCCATCTTATCGGTAACGTAATTGGAAAAAAGCAGGCGATCAACTGCCAGTGCCCCGCCAGCCGGGACGCGGGTAGCTTCAGCCGCCTCCATTACAAGGGAGCCACATCGGCGTAACTCCTCCTTGAGCAGCCCTACTGCATTTTCCAGCGAATCGCCACGCAGTGAATTGGAGCAGACAAGTTCGGCCAGGCCGGGGAGATGATGGGCAGGGGAGAAACGCTGCGGCTTCATTTCGTAGAGAATGGCAGGAACGCCGCGCTGCGCTGCTTGCCAGGCCGCCTCGCAGCCGGCCAAGCCGCCGCCAATGATGGTTATTTGTTTTTCAGGATTAGCAATATACAAATTATTTTCATCCGATTAGATTTCGCACGGTTTCCAACAGGTTCGTTTGATCAAATGCCCCCTTGATGATATATGCATCAGCTCCAACAGCGATTCCACGTCTTTTATCGTCTTCTTTTTCTCTTGAAGTAACTATGATTATTGGGACGTTTTTATAACGAATGTCTGAACGCAGACGTTCCGTCAATGAAAAACCGTCGAGACGAGGCATTTCTACATCAGTAATTACAAGATCAAAGAGCGTATCACGAGTCATTTCAAACGCGGCTTCACCGTCTTCAGCAGTTAAAACAACATAACCATATGCCTCTAATATGCTCTTTTCTATTTCTCGAGTACTGAGCGAGTCATCAACGATCAGTATAGTTGCACTTTCATCTGATTCAGCCAGTTTCGAGCGCTGCACATCAGAAGTCAATGAGTGGGCGATTCGGAACAACTCCGGTACATTCAGCACATTTATGATACTGCCGCCATTTCCAACCGTAACCCCTGTCAGCATTCGCAGATGTTGAAGATGTTTTGGAAGCGGTTTAACAACCATATCTTCTCTATCAATATATTCATCTATTACTAATCCCAGCTTTTTTTCACCATTAATTATGATCAACAACAATACTTCCGAGCTTTCAACATCGGTATCTGAGGATATTCCCAAAATAGATGCAAGATTCTCAACCGGTATTATCTGGTTGCGAATTCTTACAGCACGTTTATTGACTATTTCAATTACGTCACTTTTGGATACAGAAATAAGTTCTGAAACTGAACTGGCGGTAATAGCGTAAGGTTTTCCGCAAACAGATAAAAATGCCAATGAGAATACTGCTAAATTTATCGGGAGTCGGAGATGAAATGTAGTCCCCTTTCCAATCTCAGATTCAATTTCAATTGTACCTTGAAGGTCATCAACAATATTTTTCCTGACAACGTCCATACCTACACCACGGCCTGACAGTTCAGTAATTATTGGGCTCGTGCTAAAACCAGGCATGAATATCAGATCCATCAGCATTGAGCGTGTCATCCTGGAAATAGTTGTTTCATCAAATATTTTTTTGGCTATTGCGCGTTCCTTGATCTTATCCAATGAAATGCCACGGCCATCGTCGCTTAAAACTATAGTCACTTGGCCGCTATCATAATACGCCATAAGGCATAGCTTACCTTTAGGAAGTTTACCAAGTTTGACTCTTTCTTCCGGATTCTCCATACCATGATCCAATGCATTCCTGATCATATGTATTAGAGGATCACCAATTTTCTCAACAATTTTGCGATCCAGTTCAGTTTCACCACCCGACACGATAAAATCAATTTCTTTTCCGTTTTCGCGAGCTATTTCTCTAACAGTTCTACCCAAAGAATCAAATACGGTGCTCATAGGGAGCATCCTAAGGGCCATGGCGCTGTCCTGAAGTTCTGCAACCAGATGCTCCTTGACTACATAAGCGTCAAATAACTGGTCAATATTTTTGGAGATTGAAGATTTAATTCTCTTGGTGCTCTCAATCAATTGCTCCTTGCCATTTTTGTCCAAGTCATCATTAAGTATATCAGCAAGATTTGAAAAATAACGAGCGCTGTTCCTTTTAACTTCTCTGAAACTTTCGACGGTTTTCCGAAAATTTCCCTGTTCAGAAACGATTTCACCCATCAGGCTGATGAGCTCATCAAGCTTTGTGGAGCTGATGCGATAGTATTCAGATTGATGTTTTAAATTAAAATTCGAAGTTTTATCAGGGTCAGTTTGCTGGGATTGATTGCTAATTAGAGGGTTTGGTTCTGAAACGGAAAATGATTGAAGATTTTCTTCTGAAATTGGGGTGTCAAACACCTCTGGCCGCACTTCCGAAATTACATCAGCAATATTTTCACCAGCGGCAGCCTTGGATAAGTCCTTAATAAGCTCTTCAGGAGATTCTCCTGCCTGGCCTGTGACAGATATGTTTTTCAGCATTTCGGATATTGAGTCGATTGATCTAAAAAGCAAATCAGAGATAGTGACATCCAGCTTTATCTTGCAACTTCGCAATGCATCAAGCACATCCTCTGTATGATGCGCAAGATCGGAGAGAGATACAAACTTCATCATTCGAGCAGAACCTTTAATAGTATGGGCAGAACGAAACAAGGTATTCAGCATTTCCGCATTGCCAGGATCCTGTTCAAGACCAAGCAATCCACTGTTGATGAGATTGCAATGTTCTCTTACTTCATCAACAAAGCGGGTCAGGAATTTAGTGTGGTCAAATGCCATAATTATCCGACTGGCCCTTCTTCATGAGAGTCAATTTATGATTACAAACAGCAATGAATAATTCCTTTTTGAATGCCAATGGGAAATATTTACTGTCACGAATGCCGGACTCACTATTTAAGATACGAATTGCGGACTTATATCCGCTCTTGGAACGTCTGTTATCGTTTGCTGAAAATACAAGCTCCGCGAGATAAAAATGGGCAGGCCAACAGTCATTATCCAGATATATGCACTGACGAAAATATTTGATAGCATCATCATTAGTTTCTATCTGTCTTGCAATTATACCTTGCAGAAGCAATCCTTTTACGTTCATTTGATCTATAATAAATATCTGATTACATACTGCCTGAGCCACCGAATATTGTTCAAGATCCAAAAAGAGGAGGCTTTTAAGTAGAAGAGCATTAATAAACTCAGGGTACAATTTGATCAATTTATCTAAAACTGAAATTGCATCCTCAATTTTGTTTTTACTGACAAGCTCCATGGCATCATCAAAAAAACAGAGGCAGCCTCCTTGATCTGCTTCGATAATTTTCTTATCGCGTGAATGGTTTTCTGATTTGAGGCCGCTGCTGGAAATCTTTTTTTTCAGACTGGTAAAAGTGGCCGTTTCCGTGGCGCCGGGTTTAGTTAAAGACTCTGTGCGACGTTGCTTGCGTCTTTCTTCAAAGATCAATCCCTGAATTTTCTGGTACATAAATAAGGAATCAATTTCAACCAGTGTCAGAATTCCAATGTTGTGGTGAATTGTCTCAGTTGCGCTTACAATCAAATAACCGCCATCCTGAAGAAGTTCTGCCAGATTTTTGAATATCTCCTGTTGAATGGACTTGGGAAAATATATTGAAACATTCCGATATAGAATGATATCCGCCTGCTGCATACATTCAGAATAGGAACGATCAAAAAGGTTGATTATATCAAACGTAACAAGTTTTTTTACATCGTTGGTCAACTGCCAGGAATTATTCCCGCTTTGCATGAAATATCTGTTCTTGATGATTTCATCCATATTTCTGAAAGAACTTTTATAATAAAGTCCTTGACGAGCCGTAGTTATTGCTTGTTTGTCTATATCAACTCCAGATATGGAAAACAAACTCTCAACATCACCCCCGTATTTTTCTCGCAACATAATTGCAATCGTATAAGGCTCTTCTCCTGTTGAGCATCCCGCGCTTATTATTTTTATCGTTTTAGTTTTTCTGGTTTTCAATAAATCCGGAATCAATCTGTTCAGAACAACTGCAAGATGTCCTGCTTCGCGAAAAAAATAGGTCTCATTAACAGTAAGCAGATCAATAAGCTGTTGGAATTCTTCTTTATTGGATTGCAACCTTGAATAATATGATGCTGCGTCAAGCCCTGAAATCCGCATGCGTTGTTTAAGCGCCAGCTCCAGGGTACGTTCTCGATCATTCTCAAAGTTGAGCCCGCAGCTTGCAAGTATCAGCTCTTTAAAGATAGTGAGATCCAAATCAAGCTTTGTTATCACTTTTGGAACCTGCCTTTAACACTTATTATGCTTTGACTCCCTTATTCAGATTCCTTGAGCTTAAATGTAGAAATTATTGTTTTAAGATTTTCTGACATAGCCGCCAATTCACTGGTAACCACACTGAAATTTTTTGCAGAATCTTTTGAGTAGCAGACTCCTTGTTCAATATCTCTTAACGCAACTACCACCTGATTGCTGGCTATCTGTTGTTGTTGTGTTGAAAGCGATATCTGATGCGCTGACTGTGTGGTTTCTTCCATACTGTCAACTATCGTGCTTAATAACGATACAGTGCGGTCAGCGAACTCTTGCCCTTCCTGAATCATAAGAGAGCTTTTGTCTGAAGACATGACAAGCCTATTGACTGAGTCAAGAATCTCTGTAATTTTTGCATCAATTTCTCCTGTGGAGGCGACGACGTTATCTGCCAACCGTCGTATTTCAACCGCCACCACCCCAAAACGTTTGCCAGCTTCTCCTGCGCTTGCAGCTTCAAGAGCGGCATTAAAAGCTATCAGCTTTGTTTGATTGGCAATATTCCCGATAATCTCCATAATCTTGTTAATTTCTTTTGATTTGCGTCCCAGGTTTACAATTTCGTTCAAATTTACATGCAGATCCTGGCTTATTAAATTAAACTTTGATGTAAGGTTTTCAACCTCGTTTGCGCCATGTTTTGTGTCAACAAGTGTCTTTTCTGCCTGTTCAACAACACTCTGGCTATGCTGTGCAATCTTGGCCGCTGAACCTGAAAATTCTTGCATTGTAGCTGCTATCTCCACAACCGCACTGGAAAGTTGAGTTGCAAATCCTACTTGTTTGTCAACATTATTATCTATTGTATAAACATGTGTATTGATTTGTTCCGTTACATCAGCAACTTTGAGCATAATATGATTCATTTTTTCGAGAAGAATGTTAACTTCTTTACCTGCATCGGATATTTCATCACCAGATGTAATATTCAACCGTTTATCAAGTCTGGTTACATTTTGATCATTACTGCTGATTTCTTTGAGTGTCACAATAATGGAATTCAGTGGATAAAGGGCTTTTCTGACAAGCAGTGTCGCGACAATTGCAATAATAACTGCAAAAATAACCATCATGACTATAAGATACCTGGCTTTTTGCCAGAAAGCCGCATTGACATCATCGATGTAAATACCTGATCCTATTATCCATCCCCAGGGTTCAAACCCTTTTACGTATGAAGTTTTAGGCACAGGATTCTGGAACCCCGGCTTGGGCCACATATAATCGACAAAGCCGGACTTGCTGTTATTTACAACTGTTGCAAACTCGATAAACAAGTGTTTACCCATGGGGTCTTTAAAGTCGGTCAAATCCTTGCCGTCCAGTTCCGGCCTGATGGGATGCATGATCATTTTGGGGTGCTGGTCGTTGATCCAGAAGTATTCTACCCCGTTATCATAGCGCAACCCTTTGAGCGTGTTTATAGCAGCGAGTTTTGCCTCCTCGGCGGATATCTTGCCGCCTTGGGAAAGCTTGTAGAAATGATCGACCACGCCATATGCTGTTTCGACAAGATGCATGGTTTTAAGGCGCTTTTCTGTAAGTATCCTGTCTTTCAATGATATCAGTGGAAAAGCACTAAGAAGCGTCACTCCCAGAAAAGCGATTGCTGTTATCAGCAGTAGCTTGTTTCTGATCTTCATCCTGTTAAAGGAATAGGTCATGCAAAACCTCCGCGCTTTGATGTATTCACTTACAAAGTTTACTCAACTTTAATTGTCATTTGGCAAGCAACATCAGAAAATCAACAATAAACACCATGCGCGTGCGATACGAAACCATCCCCCAGATACCTTTTGCAAAAGCATATTTTTCCACCAGAGGTGGAAGTGGTTTAATGTCATAAACATCTATTTCCACTGAATCCAGAATGCAGTCAGTGATAATGTTGAATTTAATATCCTTGTTGCATTTAATGCTAAAAACCACCTGTCTGTCAGCCTGATCTGGAGATTCAAAACCGAATACCTCATTCAGTTTGATACATATTCCCTTTTCATCTCCAGTATAGTCTGAAACTTTCTGGATTTGCCGTGAATCAGCAAAAAAAACAATATCCCCAACAGAGCAAAGTGTAAAATCAAGTTTAAGGCTATTAATATTCATGGCATTATTTTAGCAGCCAGCTTACCGATATCCAGCAAAGGAATCATACTGTTTTCAATTGATATTTCTCCTGAAAAAACATCATTTCCAGTCCCTTCAAGAGACGTTATTTGTTTTGAAAAAGCGCTCGCCGGGATATCTATTACATCTTCAACCCAATCAACAATTATTCCGGAACGGAAATCATCCTTCTGGGCCATAACAATTTGCCACTTGTTGGCATCATAACTGCTTGAACTTATAATAGAACGTATATCAATGACAGATTCGATATCCCCGCGAACGTTTATCAATCCAGGAATATACTCAGGCACGCCAGGTATCCAATATATTTCACATTCAGAGAGGATTTCTTTAACATCGCTCCCATAAAATGCGAATTTTCCCCCCATCACAGAAACAATTACTATTTTAACAACGTCTTCATCCACATTTACTATTTCTGAAGAATGGTCACGGTTTTTTAACTCTTCAAGAATCTGCAAACTATTATTGCTCATTTCGCTGATATCCATAAAATATACTCCACTGGCAAAAGCAGCGTTATAAATTATTACTTATTCAGGATTTAACCTCAACTACAGGAATTGAAATTGTGAAAGTGGCGCCTTTACCTGCTTCACTAACAACGGTAATATCTCCACCATGTTTTTTGACTATATCATATGCGACAGTAAGACCCAGCCCTTGTCCTTTGCCAACAGCTTTTGTAGTAAAAAATGGATCAAATATCTTTGGCAGGTGTTCTTTAGTAATTCCTGAACCGGTATCAGAAAAACTTGCAAATATTTTGCCATCACTAAACCAGGATTTAACAGCTATCTCACCATGATTTTCAATTGACTGCACCGCATTCAAAAGGATATTTACAAAAACCTGATTGAGTTGGCCTTGGCTACAGACTGTTTTCGGGATAATTCCCAGATCTTTGTGAATATTTATTCCGTCTCTGAATTCATTGTTCATAATGCTCAAAGTATCTTCAATTCCGGAATTAATATCTGACAGAGATTCGTCCGTAGCATCAACACTAGAAAAATTTTTCAGGTCCTGAACAATTTTTTTAACCCTTTCAGCACCTTGTAACGATTCAATGAGCAAATCAGCACTATCTTTAATTATGTAATCTATCTTAAGTGAAGCACGTTTTGCTTCAACAACCTCAACTGGCTTATTTGAATTCAGTTGAGATATGGAATCTGATTGTGTTGAGATAAATTCAATCAACTTACCTAAATACTTTTCAAGCATTCTTATATTTGTTGAGATAAATCCCATTGGATTATTTATCTCATGCGCAACTCCAGCTGCCAGCTGTCCAATAGAAACCATTTTTTCCTGCTGCAAAATTTGAGCTTGTGCTTTCTTTAATTCAGAATATGCATTTTGAACTTCAATTAACGAGTTTTCAATTTCCTTATTTTTATCTATCAATTCATCCATGAGCCGACGATTCTGAACTTTAAGCTCATGCTTTTCCAAAACTCCTTTTGCAGATAGAAGAATAGTATCCTGAATATTTTCATCCTTCAGAAGATAGTCATTTGCTCCATTGTTCATGGCTTCAATAGCAATTGTAAGTTCCTCGTTTCCCGTCAAGATAATCAGAGGGATATCCATGCCATTTTTCCGAATTTCTTTCAGCAATTCAAGGCCATTCATTTCCGGCATATTCATATCAGAAACAACTAAATCAAATGTGCTGGTTAGAGACAGTCTTTGCAGCGCATCATTGCCATTGGAAACGGTTTCCGTCAGAAAATTTGCTCCCTCAAATATTTCAGCTATCATTTCCCTGACGAAATCATCATCATCAACAATCAGAACAATATATTTAGATTCTTCCATCGAACAACTCCCTGAAAATGACTATAGTGGATCCTACCTGGTTTCTACGGGCGCAGTAGTTGCAAGGGTTCTACGAGATCTCTGCCTTACACAACATCCTGTTTTTATAGGGCTGATATCTCATTTTAGCGGTGGGGTGTTACAAGAAAAGAGGGATAGTCAACATCGACGGGTTAAGATTTTCCCTTGCCGCCCTCCTTAAAATCACACCCTTCCTTGGGGCATTTGACGAATTCTCCCTCACGCTTGAGAACCTTTTTCACCAGCAGAGGGAAACCGCATTGGGGGCAGGCGCGTTCAACAGGAGGATCCCACAAGGCGAACTTACATTGTGGATAACGGTTGCAGGAGTAGAACATTTTGCCGTAACGGGATTTTTTCTCGATCAGTTCACCCTCTTTACATTCCGGGCAAACCACACCGGTGCTTCTTGGCTTGACCAGAGGCTGGATATTCTTGCAGGCCGGATAACCGGAGCAGGCCAAATACTTGCCAAAGCGGCCATCTTTGATCAGCATTGCAGCCCCGCACTTTTCGCATTTTTCATCGGAGACTACCGGCTCGCTCGCTTCGGCATCCTTGTCGCCATCAACATTGCGTGTATATTTACACCCCTCCTTGAAGCCGGAACAGGCGATAAACTTGCCGCGCTTACCCAGCTTGACAACCAATGGCTGACCGCACTCCGGGCATTTCTCATCAGTTGCTTCGGTCGTCAGATCGGATTTCTGAACCTCGCCATCCTTTTGCTTGAGCAGCGCGGCGAATGGCTCCCAGAATTTTTTCAGGAGCGGTTTCCACTGCATTTCACCGCGGGAAACCTGATCCAGCTCTTCTTCCAGGCCAGCCGTGAAATTGTAATCCACATACTGTGAGAAGTGGGTCACCAACAGATCACTGACCACCATGCCCACATCTTCAGGGAAGAAGCGTTTATTGTCCAGGCGCGCATATTTGCGGTCCACCAAGGTATTCATGATTGATGCATAGGTGGAAGGGCGACCGATGCCGTACTCTTCCAGGGTCTTGACCAGGGTTGCTTCGGTATAACGGGGCGGCGGCTGGGTGAAGTGCTGCTCAGGGAGGATTTCATGCAGTTTCAGCGCTGCGCCTTCATTCATGGCAGGCAGCCGACCTTCTTTTTCCTCATCCTGGTCGTCCAGTCCTTCGATATACAGTTTCATGAATCCGGGGAAGCGGATGACTGTACCGGCAGCCCGCAGACCGCAGCGTTGTGCCCCGGAGAAGGGGCCGACCGCTATGGAGTTCGAAAGCTTGGCATCTATATCAACCGACGTCTGGTCCAGCAAAGCCTCTGCCATCTGGCAAGCTACGGTTCTTTTCCAGATCAATTCATATAGTTTACATAGATCAGGGGTAAGAAATTTTTTCAACTCCATCGGGGTTTTGGAAATATAGGTTGGCCGTACGGCCTCATGCGCCTCCTGGGCATTCTTGGTTTTTGTCTTGAAAATACGTGGCTTGGCTAGGGCATATTCCGGGCCGTAGGCTGCCGAGATTACATCGTGGGCCTCGGTAAGCGCCTGGGTCGAAAGATTGACGCTGTCGGTACGCATATAGGTGATAAGACCAACCGTACCCTCTGCGCCGATATCGATACCTTCGTACAGCTTTTGGGCGGTGGACATGGTTTTTTTTGCCGAAAAACCGAGTTTTCTGGATGCCTCCTGCTGTAGGGTTGAGGTAGTAAATGGCGGGGAAGGATTGCGCTTCTTCTCTGTCCTGGTAACCTTCACCACCTGATAACTGCCTGATTGAAGAGCGGACTTCAGACCTGTGGCAATCTCTTCGCCGGGAATATCAAATTTACCCAGCCTCTTGCCACCCACATCCACCAGGCCAGCCTTAAACTCCTGCCCGGGAGCGATGCCCAGACGCGCAGCGATGGTCCAGTATTCCTGTTCGGTAAAGGCCTGAATTTCCTTCTCCCGCTCACAGACCAGGCGCAGCGCCACTGACTGGACACGTCCGGCCGACAGGCCATAACGGATCTTCTTCCAGAGAAAGGGGGAAAGGTTGAAACCCACCAGGTAATCCAGCACCGAACGGGCCTGTTGGGCATCAACTAATTCGTCGGCAATGTTACGGGGATTCTGGACAGCATGGATGATGGCGTCTTTCGTGATCTCATGAAAGACAACGCGCTGAATCTCGATGCCGGGCTTCTTTTTATCCAATCCCAGGGCCGCCAGCAGATGCCAGGATATGGCCTCTCCCTCGCGGTCGGGGTCAGTTGCCAGCAGTAGCCGGTCAGCGCCTTTCAATGCATTCTTGATGGCATCAAGATGCTTCTTGCTCTCGGGAAGCACCTGATAATTTGGCTCAAAATTCTTTGCGATATCCACGGAACCCTGCTTGCTCGGCAGTGCGCGGACATGGCCAAAGGAGGCTAATACCTTGTATTCTGTGCCCAGGAATTTCTCTATGGTTTTCGCCTTGGCAGGCGATTCAACGATGACGAGGTTCTGCGGCATATTATGTTATATCCTTACACGATTTTTTATCCTGCTACTGCGTAGTGCGTGCCGGGCAGTGGCGTAACCGCCCCCTTGAGTTCAAGGTGAAGTAACATAGAGGAAACCTCTCCGGCTGTCAATTCAGTTTGGCTGATAATGTCGTCAATGTGCAGCGGCGAGCGTGCCAGCAGCTCATAGATGGCAGCCTCTTTCGGCGTCAGGGCAAAGGTGCGGGGAGGAGCTTCAACGCATTTGCCTGATGCTGTTGCCCGGTAACCCGGCAGTTCTTCAAGAATATCCTCGACACAGTCCACCAATTTGGCCCCTTGCTTGATCAGCCGGTTGCTGCCGCGACTGGAGGCGAAGGAAATATTGCCGGGAACCGCAAATACATCGCGGCCTTGCTCCAAGGCATACTGGGCGGTAATCAGTGAACCGCTGTTTTCGGCAGCCTCCACCACCAGCACCCCTCGTGAAAGACCACTGATAATGCGGTTACGTCGGGGGAAATTTTCAGCCAGCGGCAATGTCCCCAAGGGAAACTCGGATAGCAGGCAACCCTTCTCGACCATTTCATCGTAAAGCCTACGATTTTCAGGAGGATATACCTTGTCGATACCGCACCCCAGTATACCTGTTGTCCGGCCCCCCGCCAGAAGGGCGCCCTTGTGAGCCGCCGTATCCACTCCACGGGCCATGCCCGACACCACTGCCATGCCATTGCGGGCCAATGCCTCGGCCATACGCCCGGCTGTCAGCAGGCCATATGAGCTTGCCTTTCGAGAACCAACAATAGCTATGGACGGCTGACTGGATCGCAACTCACCCCGCATATAAAGGAAGGGTGGTGGATCAGGTATCTCGAACAGGGATTTGGGGTAGTCGACCGAGGTAAAGGTCATCAGCCTTGCACCGCTGGTACGAAGCCTCCGGCATTCCTCCTCGGCGAAACATTGCCATTTACCACCTCTGATGCCATCGACAACAACCGGACTCAAACCTCTGACTGTAGCCAGATCATTCGGAGACGCTGACAGCGCGGCCTGCGGCGAGTCGAAACGTTCCAAAAGCCGCCGGAAGGTGACGTTACCGATGCCGACCACCGCTTTTAGACCTATCCAGTAGAATTCTTCACCGTTATCGTTAAATAAAAGCATATGTATCCAGTGTCTGCGGCATTTGCCAGCACTCTGAAAATTAATTATTGAAAAAAAAGACCGGCCCGCTGGGCCGGTCCGACATTGCTGTCAAGAACCGCTACTTGGTGTGGCTGATGATCTTGTCACCCTTATAGATGGCATCTATGCTTTTGACAACCAGGGCCGTAGCTGTCCTTTTGCCGGTCTCCAGGATTACCAACGCCCCTAACAGCTCTTGGGGGAGCTGATCAACACGCCCCTGCACATATTGCTGGTCAATAGTTATATCACGAACAATATACAGCATATTGCCTGGCTCGGCCCCCTGAGAACTCCCCATGTCTATATAGACGATATCACCTGCGGCAATGATGTTGGTACCGCTATAGCTTTCAATGATAAAGCCCTTCAGCTCACGTGTCGGCATCTTGAGTATAACCTCACGATGCTTATTGCGGTATGGCATCAGGTATGAGCCGGGCGAAATTTCCTTATATGACTTGGTAATAATGGCACGGGAGGCCTTCTGCTCGACATCTGTCAGTTGCAGAGTGCCCAGCGGCACAACCTTGTTCCCCATGATCTCGTTGGTCAGGGGATGACTTACTGAAGCTTCCTTGCGGTAGATGGAGAACTTCTCTCCTCCCTTGGCGCCCTGACTCGCACCGATGTCGGTATAGACAATATCATCGTCTCCCGCCACAATACGGTCATGATGGACACCGACAACATATCCGGTAGGTACGACGTCTGTCTCCATCAGAAAGCCTTCGCTGCCACGAACCGTAAAACTCTTTTCTTCGGCCACATCCTGAGAAATATCCATGGCCTTGGCGACCACTGAGGCTGCCTGTTCCTTGGGCACGAATTCAAGGCGGTCGGGGAAGACCCGCACCTTTTGGCCCGGATAGATAAAATGCGGGTTGGTGATCTGGCTGTTCTTCGACCACATGGATGGCCAGTAGTATGGGTCTTTCAGAAAGTGCTCGGACAGGCCCCAAAGGGTATCACCCTTCTTTATTACATAGATGACCGGCTCATTCTGTTCCGCCACCACCAGACAGGGAGTGACGAACACCAGCAGCAACAGCAGTGCAATCATTCTGATTTTCATAAGCACCTCAATGATTCCTGACCCTGATAAACGGGATAAGTACATTAACTAAGTTCTGACTAATGATGAACAGCATGGCTTAATTCGCGGTTAACCGCTCCCGAGCCTTGGCTGCAGCCGGGCTACTTGGATATAATTTGATCACGTTCTCAAATGTGACCATGGCCTTATTCTTATCTTTCATGGCAGACAAGACATACCCCAGTTTTAACAGTGCATCGGGAGCCTTGTTGCTTTTGGGATAGGCATCCATAACCTTCTGGAAAAACGCTTGTGCCTTGACCATGTCGGACTGACTGTAATGACATTCTCCGATCCAGTAGATGGCATTAGCAGCATAATTGCTCAGGGGATTGTTCCTGATAAATTCCCCGAATGCCTCGATAGCAGCGTTGAAGTTATTGGCGCTGTACAGCCCGAAGGCCTTCACATACTCAGGTGGAGGGCCGCTATCCTTCCCCTTTGGAGCCGCTTCCGGGTTAACCACCTCGATCTTGGGTGTTGCGGCATGTTGGGTCAACAATGTTACCTCTGCTTTGAGTTCAGCCTGCTCGATCCTGAGTTCCTGGAGAATTGACTGAAGCTGCGTAAGTTGCACAGCAGCGGCCTTGGCCTGGTCATCCTGAATCTGTATGTCGGCAAACAGATCGTTCATGCGCTGTTCACCTTTTTTGCCGGTCTGTAACAGGTGCTCGATTTTGGCCTCTGCTTCGGCCTGGCGCTTGAGCATGAGGTCATTGCCGACGCAACCGGTAAGCGCAAGACACGCTATAAGACAAATCGCCCACCTTAGGCACTCGGCAAAGAATAGAGGATTTTGCGATTGAGGCGCGGCGAAATACGGCCCAAAGATGAAATGTAAGATGGAATGTTTATTCTTTGCCGAGTGCCTTATGTCAGATGGCATAATTC
>JBAYZR010000010.1:0-23137 GCA_041672425.1 Pedobacter sp.
CCCGCCGTTTCAATCAGGAGGCCTCCAGCTTGCCGGACAACGTTGTGGTGCTCACGGTAAGCCTGGATCTGCCTTTTGCCCAGAAACGCTGGTGTGGCGCTGCCGGCATCGACCGGGTGACAACCCTCTCCGATTACCGCGAGCGTTCCTTTGGTAACGCTTACGGCGTAGTAATCAAGGAACTGGCGCTGCTTTCCCGCGCTGTCTTCGTTGTTGACGCAAGTGACATAATACGCTACATCCAGATCGTTCCCGAAGTGACCAACGAGCCGGACTATGCTGCCGTGCTTGCCGCTGTTAAGAAACTACTCTAATCTTCCAGCAGGACGCGCAGCATCCTGCGCAAAGGCTCTGCTGCTCCCCATAGCAGCTGATCACCGCAGGTGAAGGCCGACAGGTACTGTGGCCCCATCTTCATCTTGCGTACACGGCCAATGGGTACGGTCAGCGACCCGGAAACCGCTGCCGGGGTAAGGTCTTTCAGAGAATCGGCTTTGGTGTTGGGAACCAGCTTGACCCACTGATTATCGTTTGCAATAAGATTTTCGATCTTGCTGATCGGCAGATCCTTGTTCAACTTGATGGTAATAGCTTGGCTGTGGCAGCGCATGGCGCCGACCCGCACGCAGATGCCGTCCACCGGGATCGGGTTGGAAGTGCCGAGGATCTTGTTGGTCTCGGCGAACCCCTTCCACTCCTCGCGGCTCTGTCCGTCTTCCACCTCACGGTCGATCCATGGAAGTACATTTCCGGCCAGCGGGAAGCCGAACTCCTTGGTCGGCATGGAGCCATCCCGCAGGGTAGCAGTCACCTTGCGGTCGATTTCCAGAATGGCTGAACCGGGATTCTTCAGCTCTTCTGCCACGACACCATGCAGGACACCCATCTGGGCAAGCAGTTCGCGCATATTGGGAGCCCCTGCGCCGGAGGCGGCCTGATAGGTCATGGATGTAAGCCATTCCACCAACCCGGCACGGAACAGCCCGCCCAGGGCCATCAGCATCAGGCTGACAGTGCAGTTGCCGCCGATGAAATCCTTCTGGCCGTTTTTCAGGGCCGCATCTATCACATTACGATTGACAGGGTCGAGGATGATGACCGCATTCGGCTCCATGCGCAGAGAACTGGCGGCATCGATCCAGTAGCCGTTCCACCCCTGCTTGCGCAGTTCCGGGTGGACGGCTTTGGTGTAGTCGCCCCCCTGACAGGTGATGATTATGTCGAGCTGCTTCAGTTCAGCGATCTCCTCGGCGCTTTTCAGGGTTCCGGCATTCATGGGGGCCGGTTGACCGGCCTGGGAGGTGGAGAAAAATACCGGCTCAAAGCCAAGTGCAAAATCGTTCTCTTCCACCATGCGCTGGAGGAGAACCGAGCCAACCATACCGCGCCAACCAATGATTCCGACTTTCATAGGTATATTCCTTTTCTGGGATTGAGTTGTTTAGGCACTCTTTGCCGAGTGCCTTAGTCTAAGTCTACAGGGCAGCGATAATCGCGTCGCCCATCTCCTTCGTGTTGACCAATTTCTCGCCAGCCAGCTTCTGATAGATGTCACCGGTCCGGTAACCCTGCTCCAGCACCTTTGCCACAGCGTTGTCGATGGCGTCGGCCGCCTCGATCATGCCGAAGGAGTAGCGCAGCATCATGCCGGTGGAGAGAATCTGGGCAATGGGATTGGCAATACCCTGACCGGCGATGTCCGGGGCCGAGCCGCCGGATGGCTCGTACATGCCGAACGTCCCTTCGGCCAGCGATGCGCTGGGTAGCATCCCCAGGGAACCGGTCAGCATGGCAGCCTCATCGGAGAGGATGTCGCCGAACATGTTTTCGCACAGAATCACGTCGAACTGCTTGGGCCACTTGACGAGCTGCATGGCCGCATTGTCCACGTACATATGGGAGAGCTCCACATCGGGATATTCCCTGGCAATACCGATGACAACCTCGCGCCACAGCACCGAGGTGGAGAGGACATTGGCCTTGTCAATGGAACAGACCTTGTTGCCCCGCTTGCGGGCCGCCTTGAAAGCCACATGGGTAATGCGCTCGATCTCAGGCACGCTGTAGCGCATGGTGTCCACACCAACCCGGTCACGACCTGTCCCGTCGATGCCCTTCGGTTGTGAGAAGTAGATCCCGCCAGTCAGTTCACGGATAACCAGGATATTAAAACCGCCGGCAATGACCTCTTCCTTCAGCGACGAGGCGCCGGTCAGAGAGGGGAATATTATGGCCGGTCGCAGGTTGGCGTACAGACCAAAGATCTTGCGTAACGGCAACAGCGCACCGCGCTCGGGCTGCTCATCCGGCGGCAGGGATTCCCACTTGGGCCCGCCGACCGATCCGAACAGAATGGCATCAGACGCCTTGCAGATATCAATAGTTGTCTGCGGCAGGGCCTTGCCCTCGTTGTCGATTCCTGCCCCGCCCACATTGGCGCGGGTCCGTGCAAAGGTCACCCCATGCTTACTCTCTACAGCGTCAAGTACCTTGAGTGCCTCCGCCATTACCTCCGGGCCGATGCCGTCACCCGGCAGTACTGCTACCTTGTATGTCCGTGCCATATTTCCCCCATAAAAAATTAACATCAAAAGTTCTGTATACTAATTATCTGCACGGGATGCCGGGCCGTGCGCTAGATACCCGCCTTTGCCTTGAGAATAGCAGTCTTGTCCGTCTGCTCCCAGGAGAACTCGGGCAGTTCGCGGCCAAAGTGACCGTAGGCCGCGGTTTTTTTATAGATCGGTCGCAACAGGTCAAGTTGTTCGATGATGGCGCGGGGACGCATGTCGAATACATCTCGCACCAGCTCAGCCAGACGCTCTTCTGAGACCGTGCCGGTACCAAAGGCGTGTACCATGACAGAAACCGGTTGAGCTACGCCGATGGCGTATGCCACCTGAACTTCACAACGCTCACACAAACCAGCCGCCACCAGATTCTTGGCAACATAACGCCCCATATAGGCGGCCGAGCGATCAACCTTGGAAGGATCCTTGCCGGAGAAGGCGCCGCCGCCATGACGGCCCATGCCGCCGTAGGTGTCGACAATGATCTTGCGACCGGTCAGACCGCAATCGCCCATCGGACCACCCACCACGAAACGTCCGGTGGGGTTGATGAAATAACGGGTGTTGGCATCCAGCAGGTTGGCCGGGATGACCTTCTTGATCACCTCTTCGATAACCCCCTCCTCGATCTGCTTATGGGTCACATCCGGGGTATGCTGGGTGGAAATAACAACGGTATCGATACGGCTCGGCTTGCCATGAACATACTCGACCGAGACCTGCGACTTTGAGTCAGGTCGCAGGAAGTTCAGCTTGCCCGACTTGCGCACCTCAGCCAGCTTGAATACCAGTTCATGGGCCAGTTGAATCGGCATGGGCATCAGTTCATTGGTTTCATTGCAGGCATAGCCGAACATGAGACCCTGGTCACCGGCGCCCTGCTCCTTGTGAAGGCCTTCGCCTTCCGAAACGCCTTGCGAGATATCTGGGGACTGCTTATCGATTGAAACCAGTACGGCACAGGTATCAGCATCAAAACCCATCTCTGAATCGGTGTAGCCGATCTCCTTGATGGTCTTTCGGGCTATTTCAGAATAGTTGATCACCGCGTTGGTGGTGATCTCACCGGCGATAACCACCATGCCGGTCGTTACCATGGTTTCACAGGCTACGCGGGAATGCTTGTCCTGAGACAGGATAGCATCAAGAATCGCATCGGAAACCTGATCTGCGACCTTGTCAGGGTGACCTTCGGATACCGACTCTGAGGTAAAGATGAATTTTTCAGCCATGACGATGTAACTCCTCTCGTTTCTGTTATGATTGTGGACAAATAAGTATGCCATTCAGAATTATTAGATTTATAGACAGGTGACTGTTTTGTCAAGCAAAGATAGATTTTACGTCATTCTGTTTGACTTCACCCACATGAATTCTGCACAATGACCGCTAAAGCTTCTATTTCGATTTAAAGGCAGGCGCCATGTACACAAGCATTAAACTTCTTCTGGCAATAATGGCGTGCGCTGCGACGTGTACGACAACCGTTGCGGCATCAAAACGTCCGACCGACGTATGGGGCTATTACTACTTCGACGGCGTCGGTTTCAAAGCTGGCCAGCCGGTTGACGGCAGCGCTTTTATTGCTGTGCGTGAACGTGTACAACCGGTGGTACTGCTGAATCAGTCGTCGAACATCGAGCCGATTGCTTTGCCCGAGGATGCTGGTGTAATCGCCGGTATATGTTATTTTCAGAGTTCCGGAGGTAAACTTGGCGGCACAGTCGGCTATGTTGCCTGTCCGCGGACTCCGCTGCTGGTTTCCTCCAACGGCAAACAACTCGTCACGGTGCAGACCGATGAGCATGGGTATTTTGTAGCAGTGCTGGCTGCGGGTAAATATTCGATCGGCAGCGGGCCTTTCACAGCTGAAATCTCGGTAGACCGTGGAATAACCTCGCTTGTCCCGCTACGGGCAGGCAAAAGGATGGTTGATTGATGCGAAAATTTATTTTCCAGATGGCGCTGCTTGCAACTTTTGTGATGGCGACTTCAATGTCTGCCTTTGCCGGGGCATTGGATGAGTATTACCTGACCGCCTTCGGAGTCCAGTCTGCCGCCTGGAGTGGCAGTGTTCTGCAAAAGGCCGTACTGTTGCCCTCAACAGAGGCCAGCCAAATCCCTCACTGCGGCACGCCTCTCAAACATAAGTTGCGCCAGGACTGGGACAATCTGGAGCCAGCCACGCAGAAGACACTGGCAAAAACAGTAGCCTTGCTACCCACTTGGGCAGGCACCACAAATGACAGCAAATATCGACTCACCGGCGGCAGGTTCCTTATACACTACACTACAACCGGAACTGATAAAGATAAACCGCCACTGACTGACGCCAATACTAACGGCATCCCTGACTGGGTGGAAACGGTAGCCCAGACATTTGAGGATGTGGCTACTTCATATGAGGCCGGTGGCTGGAATCTGGCGCCCACCTCCAACAGCGCGCCATATGACGTCTACCTGCGCAATCTGGCTGACCAGAAACTCTATGGACAGACCACCACGTCAACCTCGATCCCCTCGACAGGCTTTGCCAATGCCTACTCCAGCTACATAGAGATCGACAACGACTACCTTGACTCCATCTACGACAACTACACACCCCTTCAGAACCTGCAAATATCTGCATCCCACGAATATCATCACGCCATCCAGTACGGTTACAATATTTTCTTTGACGTCTGGTATGCCGAGGCAACCGCAACCTGGTACGAGGACGAAATCTACGATAACGTCAACCAGATCTACAACTACCTTGCAGCCTGGTTTACAAATCCCAATACTTCTCTCGACACGGCGTCAAGTTTAACCACTGGAGGTGGCTATGGCCGCTGGATCTTCAACCGCTTCCTGGCAGAACAGCACGGCACAACAGTGGTACGCAGCGCCTGGGAAAAGCTGGCCACGCTCAATCCCGCAAATGGACAGGAGATTCCCATGGTACCGGTGCTGGAGGGACTCCTGTCCGCCGCCCCTTATAGCACCACTCTTGGGGATGATTTCTTCGGTCTTGCCAAGCGCTTCTACACCCGCGACTGGAGCAGCCATACCAGCGACATCAGCCGAATTCATACCTATATTCCGGTAAACACATTCGGCTCCTATCCCGTAACCGCAAGCTCTCAAGGCACGGCCGGCGCCTCTCCCTCTATAACGCTGCCGCACTATTCCTACGCATTTTATAGGTTTGATCCATCGAGCAACCCACCTGTTGACCTTAACATCACTGTCAACGGCACAAGCGGAATAAAAGCCACCGTTTTCCTCAACAACGGCTCAGGAACTCTCCAGGAATTCCCATTTGACAGCGTAAACGGCACAACCGTGAGCATCCATGGTTTCAGATCCTCGACCGAGGTGGCGCTGCTCGTAGCCAATGTCGTCAATGTTGACAACCATATGGTCTCCTTCAGCACCAACGGCTCTCTCTCCGGTGTCACAGAACCACCTAATACTCCTGCCAGCACCTTGACTCCAGCCAGCGCCGGGGGGGGCGGCGGTTGCTTTATTGCCACAGCGGCCTACGGCAGCTATCTGCATCCGCAGGTACAGGCGCTACGCGACTTCCGTGACAGGCATCTTCTGACCAATCCCCTGGGGCAAACCTTTGTGAACCTCTACTACCGTTTCAGCCCTCCAGTGGCCGATTTTATCGCACAGCACGATACGCTAAGGTTGATGGTGCGTCTGATGCTGACACCGCTGGTTTTTGCAGTAAAAAACCCTGGCGCTTTGGGAGTAGCGCTCCTCATTGCCGCCTTTGCGATACTGCTTGCCATACGCCGCCGTCCAACTATTTTGACCGGGCGAAGCTGACCCCCCTAAATATGTTTCATTAAAAAAGGCGGCCTTTACAGGTCGCCTTTTTCATTGTGAGCCAGGCATGGCGCGTGGTGTGTAAGCGCCATCCAACCAGCCGACCTATATATCCGCCTCGCGCAGGAACTGGGCGGCATCCTCCGGTGAGGTGGGGTTGATGTAAAAACCGGTGCCCCACTCGAAACCGGCCACCTGGGTAAGGCGTGGGACCAGCTCAATGTGCCAATGATAGTCCAGCTCCAGAGAATTCCAGTGGGTCGGTTTTCCGGGACGGTGATGCATGGGTGGCGCGGTGTGCAGAATAAAATTGTAGGGCGCATCGCGCAGGACTGTCTTGATTCTCAGCAGCATGTCTTTCATGGCCACCGCCAGTTCAAGCAACTGGGCATCGTTCATCAAGGCAAAATCGTGGCTGTGACGCTTGGGGTAGAGTCGCAGTTCAAAAGGAGAACTTGAAGCATAGGGGGCCATTGTTACGAAATTGGAGAACTCCTTCACAATGCGAATGCCCTCACGCAACTCAAAATCGATTAGATCGCAGAAAATGCAGCGTTCCTTGGTGTTGAAGAAATTGCGTGCCACCCTGAGCATGGTAGTGGCTACCAAAGGCAACAGCGGCACGGCGATCATCTGGCTGTGCGAGTGATGCAGCGTTGCCCCGGCACGGATGCCGTGGTTTTTGAAGAGCACCATATAACGGAAGCGCAAATCCTTACGCAGGTCGAGATAACGGTTACGGTAAGCGCTCAGTACGTCGGCGATCTCGTTGGAGGATAGATCAGCCAGGGTACGGCTATGGTCAGGGGTTTCAATGATCACCTCATGGGCGCCAATGCCGTTCATAACGTCGTACATACCATAGCCACGGTTGTTGATTTCCCCCTCCACCCTCAGGGCCGGGTATTTGTTGGGGATTACCCGCACCCGCCAGTTGGCGGCGTTGGGCAGGCCACTGGGGCGGATGGCAAAGATCTCGGGCGGGGTCTTGTCCTCATTGCCATAGCAGAATGGGCAGGCCACCATGCTGTCACCTTCCGGCTCCACCTGAAAGTCACGCGGTCGCCGGCCACGTTCGGTTGCGATAATTACCCAGTGCAGTTTGATCGGGTCCCAGCGAAGTTCAGACATTATTCCTCCCTGTCGAGGGCGCCCCTCAAGGTTTTGGCAAAATCGGATGGTGTCAGCGGTTTCATGAGAAGTTGCATGTTATCCTCAAGCAGTTTTCGTTCACGGATAATGTCATGCGGGTAGCCGCTGGTAAAGACTATTTTTATGTCACTTCTAATACGCCTGATTTCAAGGGCCGCCTCGCTGCCGTTTTTATTAGTCATGATGAGATCCATCAGCACCAGATTCACATCATGCGAGTTTTCACGGAATACATCGATTGCCTCCTGTCCACTCTGGGCAAACAGCGCCTTATACCCCAGACCCGCCAGAAACAATCCAAGATACTCCCTGATGGCCGCATCATCATCAACGATCAGAATCGTTTCGTGACCACCCCGCAGCGGTTCATGGCAAACGCTCGCACCACTCAATGGAGCTTCGCCCGCCATGAGCGGCAGCAGAATTCTGAAGTTGGTGCCTTGACCTGGTTCGCTATAGACGCTGATGTGCCCTTTATGCTGACTTACAATCCCGTATATGAGTGAAAGTCCCAGCCCGGTTCCGCGACCGGTCTCCTTGGTTGTAAAAAATGGTTCATATATCCGCTGCCGGGTCGCTTCATCCATGCCTGTGCCATTGTCAGCTACGGTGAGAACCGCATTGGGTCCCGGCGTACCATAACCATGCAGGCGGATGAATTCTTCATCAATATCGATGATGTCTGTCCCGATAGAAAGGATGCCGCCATCGGGCATGGCATCCCGGGCATTTGTCGCCAGGTTCATCAACACCTGCTCGATATGTCCAGAATCGGCAAATATCAAAATATCTTTCTCCCTGATGTTTGTGATCAGCTTGACATCCTCGCCAACAATCCTGCGAAGAAATGTTTCCACATTCCTGATGCAGTCGTTGAGGTTGAGCGGTTGCAGCTTGATCTCCTCTTTCCTGCTGAAGGTCAGTAGGCTGCGGGTCAGATTTGCGGCCTTTTCAGCTGCGGTAAGGATCTGATCTATCTTGTCCCGTTGTGGATCACCACTGGGCATATTCCTGCGCATCATGTAGCTAAAACCGATAATAACGGTCAATATGTTGTTGAAGTCATGGGCTATTCCAGCGGAAAACCGACCAATGGCCTCCATCTTCTGCGTTTGGCGAAGCTGCTCCTCAAGGCGCTTCTGCTCGATAATGGTCTGTTTAAGCTCCTGGTTTACCTGTTCCAGGTCATCCATTTTCTTTTCCAGCTTGCGGAACAGCGCCTCGTTGTACTCCCTGAGCAGTTCTCCCTCACTTCTGGGCAAGTCCGCGGAAATGCCCATTTTGTTGCTACCGGAAGCGGCCAGCACCTCGCGAATGACCCCCATCAGGGCTTCTGGTTCCTGGGGCTTGATGAGAAAACGGTCAGCCCCCAGGCCGAGCGCCAGCTCCTCATCCTTTTTTGAGATAAAGGTAGCGGTATAGAATATGAACGGTATTTGCTTGAGACGATCATCGGCCCGCCACTCACGACAGAGCGCATACCCGTCCATCACCGGCATGAGAATATCAGCCACGATCAGGTCCGGTGGGGAGTTCCGTGCCGATTCAAGAGCTTCGGCGCCATTGCCGGCGGAGTGCACTTCAAACCCGTTACCCTTTAGAAGTACCTCCAGAAAATACATATTTTCGGTAATGTCATCGACAATCAGCACAGTTTGCATGATTTTGATTCTCCTTGCTGTTACTGTGACGGCAGATACTGTTCCACCTGCTGCATGAAGGTATCAGGATTGATCGGTTTTTCTATATAGCCACTGCATCCTGCCGCAAGCGCCTTGTCCCGATCCCCCGCCATGGCGTAGGAGGTAACCGCCACGATCGGAATCCCCGCCAGATCGGGATTGGTCCGAAGTTGGCGCGCCACGGCGTAGCCATCCATAAGTGGCAACTGTATGTCGAGCAGGATCAGATCTGGTAGCACCCTGGCCGCGCTGTCGATTCCCTCTTGACCATCCATGGCGGCATAAACTTCATAACCATGTTTTTCCAGAATAAATCTTACAAGATACAAATTTTGTTCGTTATCCTCGATATACAGGATCTTTTTTTTCATACCGGATTCCTTTCAAGCGGAAGAGTAAAACTGAATATGCTGCCTTTTCCCTTACTGCTTTCGACCCTGATGCTGCCACCCATCAATTCCACCATTTTTTTGCAGATGGAGAGCCCCAGGCCGGTACCTTCGTACTTACGGTTCAGGCCGTTGTCAACCTGATAAAACGGCTTGAACAAATATTCCAGATCATCACCTTTGATGCCAATGCCGGTGTCGGTTACGGTGGTCACGTAGCACTCTGCTTCACGCAGACAACGAACCGAGATACCACCCTGTTCCGTGAACTTGACCGCGTTACTCAACAGGTTAAGCAGCACCTGCTCCACTCTTCGCTCATCGGCGCTTGCAATCCCCACGTCTTTGGCCACGTCGAAGTTAAGATAAATCCCCTTTTTCTCTGCCATAGGGCGCACCAGCTGAACAACCTTGAAAATTGATGCTTTCAGATCCAGTGGTTCACAGTTCACGGTAAGTTGACCCGCCTCGATCTTGGAGATATCCAGAACGTCGCTTATCAGGGAGAGCAAATGGTTGGCGCTGTTTTTTACCATGTTAAGCTGTTTGGCCTGCTCGTCGTTGATCGGGCCACCCAGTCCCTGTAGCAGAATACCGGTAAAACCGATGATCGAATTGAGCGGTGTGCGCAGCTCATGGGACATGGTGGCCAGAAATGCCGATTTGATCTGATCCGCTGTTTCAGCGAGTTCCTTGGCAATTGCCAGCTCATCCAATGTCCGCCGCAGTTCCCTTTCCGTATGCACCAACTTGGTGATGTCGACACCTATTGAAAGGATTTCCGCTATAGAACCGTCAGCGTTGAGAATTGGTTTGTTGGTCCATGCAACCCAGACCCTTTCCCCATTCTTGCGGATATTTTCGTTTTCGTTTCTGACATAGGCTTCCGGATGCGTAACAATGCCCTCTACCAGGGACGTGAGTTCGTGCCCGGTGGAATCTTCCGTGGGAACAACAGTGCCAATGATGTTGCGGTTAATGATCTCCTCTTCGCTGTACCCGAAAAAAATCTGGGCAAATCGATTGAAAAAGGTGATTCGGCCATCCGGCAACCAACGCAGAATAACACAGTTTGCGCTCTCCACAAGGTCACGATACTGAGCCTCGCGTTCAGTAAACATTTGTTCTGCCCTGGCACGATCTTCGATCTCCTGCCTCAATCTTTCATTGGCCTCCTGTAGCTCGGCTGTCCGCGCCCTGACCAATTTTTCCAGGTTACCCTGGTATTCCCGTAAACGATCTTCAGCATGTTTGCGAGCGCTGATAAGCGTCGAGAGAATCAGTGTGGATGCTGATGCCACTCCGAGATAGGATTGAAGAAAGAGCAGAGCATAATTAAACGTTTTACCGGCAAAGGGGCCGAACCCCTTGACTGTCCAGAGTAGAAAGGTAACCATAACCAGTGCCACCGTGACAGCAGTCTCGAATTGTCCGAAACGAAAGGCTGTCCAGAACAGAATTGGAAAAATCAGGTATTCCAAGGGAAAATTCAAGCGAAAAACGATCACTTCAACGAGCAGAAACATGGCCAGAAGTATGGTGGCTTCGCCCATTTTCTTTTTGTCCCAGCTCAAAGTGCCGCGTTTTTTCCAAGAAAGCAACAACGGGGCAAAGATGAGAGCTCCGACCGCGTCGCCCAGCCACCAGGTCAGCCACATTTGCCCGCTCCGCGACCAATCATCGCCATAGATGCAAAAACTGGCTGTTCCGATTGTAGCGCTGATTACCGGACTTGCAAATGCACCCAGCAGAATGAAGCATAAGGTATCCTGAGTGCGGTCGAAGGGATGGATACCTGAAATGAATCGTTTAACGAGATATGCCCCCGTCAGCGCTTCCAAGGAGTTTCCGGAAGCAGTGCTTAATGACACAAGCAAGGCAGACAGCGACGGGAAAGAGCCGGTGGCAATTACTAATATGTTGGCAAGAAACGCTCCAAAAAAAATACCCGGCCAGATATGAAATCCGAACAGAAGGCAGGCCGCCAGTGCAATTCCGGTCGGTGGCCAGACAGCCGTGGCATTCGTATGCTCCAGCGCAAGCAAAAAGCCGAGTTTTGCTGTCAACAGATACGCAAGTGCAACAGCGCTATTCTGAAGTAAGGACAGCTGAATATTTCGGGGTGAAGTTTTCATGACGGTTTCCCGGAAACCGGAATTGTAAAACCGAACGTGCTGCCTTTTCCCGGACTGCTTTTGGCGCGGATGCTCCCTCCCATCAATTCAACCATTTTCTTGCAGATCGAGAGTCCCAAGCCGGTGCCTTCGTATTTGCGGCTCAGGCCGGTGTCAATCTGGTAGAATGGCTTAAAAAGTTTTTCCAGCTCATCTTCCCGGATGCCAATACCTGTATCGGTGACGGTGGTCAAATAGTTACCAGCTTCACGTTCGCACCGGACAAAGATACCACCCTGTTCCGTGAATTTGACCGCATTACTGAGCAGATTGATCAAGACCTGTTCCACCCGGCGCTCATCAGCACTGGCAATGCCCACATCATCCGCTACGTCGAGGGTAAGATCGAGTCCCTTTTTCTCGACCAGTGGACGCACGCTCTGGACAACCTTGAAAATTGACTCCTTCAGATTGAATGGTTCAGAGGCCAGGGACAATTGCCCTGCCTCGATCTTGGATATGTCCAGAATATCACTGATCAGGGAAAGCAGGTGATTGGCGCTGGTGCGAACCATGCTGAGCTGTTTTGCCTGTTCTTCATTGATCGGTCCACCCAGCTGTTGCAGCAAAATACCGGTGAAACCGATAATAGAGTTTAGCGGAGTGCGTAGCTCATGGGACATGGTAGCCAGAAAGGCCGATTTAATCTGGTCGGCCGCCTCGGCGCGCTCCTTGGCGTTCTTTAGTTCGACCGCATGGGCAATGCGCTCCTGAAGCAACCGTTCCAGATCTTCCTGATTGGACTGTAATTGTGCCTCGGCCCTTTTGCGAATGGCAATTTCTCTCCCCAATTGCCGGTTCCAGATAAGAAACAGAGCCACAATAGCAAGTGCTCCAGCAACAACCTTCCAGATCACTGAATAATCAACTTTATTCTTATACTCCAGCGAAACCCACTTGCTATAGATTGCATTCTGTTCCGCTTCCGGGATGGCACGAAGCGCTTTGTCCAAGATAGTCACCAGCAACGGGTTGCTCTTTGAAACAGCAATCTGAAGCGTTGATTTTGGTATATTCAGCTTGCCCATCAGCTTCAGATTGTTGAGCAGTTCTTTTTTTATTAGATGGATAACCACCGCACGATTTCCGGCGTAGGCATCAGCCTCGCCCCGTGAAACCGCATCAAGGGCTTCAGACGTTGAAGCGTATTCTCGAATCGTGACATCGGGAAAGTTTTTATTGAAATAGTTAACGTTGAAGAAACCCCGCTCCAGGGCAATGGTTTTGCCGCTCAGATCCTGTTCAGTCTTGAAATAGGCGCCATCCTTGCGACCAACAATGGCGTGCGGAATTACGATATAGGGACGGGTAAAGTTGAACAGCGCCTCACGGTCCGGTCGCTGTGTGATATCCATCACGGCATCAAGTTGCCCGTTCAATACCCGATCATAATTTTCCTTGAATGGCGCCGGTACCGGGACAAGCGCGCCACCCAGCCGTTTGTTGAGAGCATCCAGATACTCCGCCCCAATCCCCTGCGGTGTCTTGTTCTGATCAAGATAATTAAGCGGTGGCCAGGCATTCATGGTTCCCACCTGGATGCGCCGATGGTGGGCCAGCCAGCCCTTTTCTTCGTCTGTAAACTGGATCGTTGGCGGTGATGTTTTTGGGTCTGCGGCATGCGTTGGCACAAAAAACGATACCAACAGGACGATTATCAGCAAGGCCAAAAGCACGGCATATTTGTATTTGGTCACGTGTGCCATCAGAATTTCACCCGCTCCAACCGTGCCGACGTTTATGTCCCCAACCGGTGGCCCCGAATGGGGGTATGCATACAATGTACTCCAATACAGTAAAGTCCATTTCGTCACATACAAAGAGGCTATATCAACCAGTTATCCAGCTCAATCTCAGCTCCGGCGTAATACAGCATCAAGGGCGCATCCGTGGGCCAGCGACCGATCTCCTCGTTGTCCCGCACCAATGTGACATAAGCAAACAACTTGCTTTTTGGAGTAAGCTTGATGCTGCCAAGCGGGATGCTGACCTCACAGGTCTTGGCGATCTTCCAGCGGCAGTGGCCACGGGTCGGCGCCCACATATTGTTTTCCTTGACCAGCAAGAGCCCCTCGTCATTGCGCATCTGTAAAGGGAGCCGATACTCCCGGTCATATATCAGGTGCAGGTTGATGACATCAATATCCTTGAGCAGGCGGGACAACTCCTGAACGCCATCTATGCGGAAGAAGATCGAACTCCTGTTGTAACCGTAGTAGAAGCTTTGCAGCATGCGGTCCGAGGAGTGCATGGCCGAACCCTGACGGGTCAGATCGTACAGACCTGCCGCCAGCCACTCGAAATAATCGCTGACCCGTCCGTTGATTTCTGGATCGATAAAAGCCGCCGGCTCGCGGATCAGACCGGCCGGACTCTTCTTCTTGATCGGCTCCAGCAACTCACGGGGCGGGTCCTGCCCCAACAGGCGGTATACATTCATCAGGTGCTGGCGGAAAAGCCGATCAAAATGGTCGCTGTGCGGCGAGAAGTGGTCGTCACCATACCACCAGAACCAGTCGCTTCCTTCAGCGGCGTACAAGGAACGGCAGATCAGCTCAGCAGTGGCATCGGTGGGGGGGGCGCCGCTCTCCAAAGCTGCCGCCACAGTCGGATTGCCGGAGACAGCGGCTTCTCGCGTTTTTGCCACCAGGTCCCAAGCAAGATTTTCCTCGGGATGACCGATCCAGATACCGTAGTTGCCGTTGATCCATGAGCCGGGATGGATGCTATGCAGACGTCCATCAAAACTGGTGTGCTTCAGCGCCTCGGAGCAGGTGGCCAGGTTCAGGGCCGGAGATTCGGCAATGCCGAGGTACATCCGTTGCAGGAAGTCGTAGGCATTGTTGGAATAATATTCCCAGGCATTTTCACCATCCAGGATGAGTGGAACCACCCGCCCCTCACCGCCGACACGCGACTTGATGGCTGTAAGACGCCCGACCAGATCGTCGGCCGCCCGACCGGCATCCCACTGGGAGTAAGTGAACCCGACCAGATCGGACAACTGGTGGTCACGGAAAAAGACCCCCATCTCGCCATGTCTGTTGGCAAAACGCCAGAGACGGTAGAGACGTTCCTTGTTATTACCGAGACCACCTTCCATGCTTTTTGCCAGAATCTCTTCATCGGTGGCAATCCAGCTCATCCCGCACTGAGTGATTATTTCCAGCGCCTCGTCGCTGACCGACCCTTCCGACGGCCACATGCCCTTGGGGTTAAAACCGAAAATCTCCCTGAAATAGTCAATGCCCCTACGGATCTGGGCACGAGCATCCTCGGGATGGCGAAAACTGGACGTTGGCAGCGTGATGCGCGGCATAGCGGTCTGGGAAGCACGGATGTCACACAACAGCGGCAGGATCGGGTGATAGTAGGGTGTCACCGACAGTTCGATGCGCCCCTCTTCGTGGAGGCGTTTGTAGAGGGGGATGATCGACTGTAGCAGTTTACGCTGCGTCGTAAAGAGCAGTTCCTTGTCGTCGGCGGTGAAATTCTCCCCTTTGGCGATCAGCTTGGCAAATGCAGGGTAGTGGCGGCGAGCAGCCTCGCCGGTCCAGGCCAGGAAAAACCAGACCTGTAGATCAAGCAGGTCCTGATCCGTAAAATGCTTTACCCGGTCACGAGCGCTGCCAGGCTTTCCTTCACCAGCCATGTAGAGCAGTTCCAGGTAGCGCCGGGAGGGATCGATCATTCTTTGGCGGTTGGCGTTGAAAAAGTTCTCCAGCAGGAAGATGCGGTCATCCCCGGAAAGATCCGCAGGAGCGGCCTTGCCCTTCTCAAGAAACGGATCAATTGCACTGCCGGAGGCGTAATCCAGAAGCTGTTCAATCAGCGACGGCACCAGATTGAAGACCGCTTTCGCTCCGGGTGTATCCTCCACAATGGCCGGCATGTCGAAGTAGTCCTTGATGCCGTGCAGGTATGTCCAAGGAAGGGCGTATTCGTTTTTGAGCGGGTCCTTGTAGTATGGCTGATGCATATGCCATACAATGACCACGTCGAGTGGATGGGGCATGGTTTAGCCTCGGGCTGATTCAATCATGATGGTAAAAAAGAAAAGGTTCAAAAGTATACCAAATAGTTCACAAAAATTCTCTGTTTTTTCATTGCGCGAGTTGATTTTATCAATGAATGAATTTTAAAACGTAGTTGCCGTGTTTCAACAGGCATGGTATGAAAGATCGTGGCTGAAATAAAGATCATAGACCGATCCGTTATGGTTTCGCGTAAGCGTGGAAATGGCGCCCTAAGATATGAAATCTGGTCTGCTCAATATCGAGGAAATTCCGTTTCCTGGTCATGGCCGACAGAAATTTGTGCGGGCCGCAGCAGATAGAATCCAATTGCAGGCTGTAGTGGCTTGATTTTCAGTTCAAGTTTGACGGGATGGTAAATAGGGAGAATGTCCCGCATTTAGCCCAAACAGTTGCAGCTTATTATGGCAGGACTTGACCCTTCGGGGGACTGAAACATTTTTGCGCAACATATCCCCGTGGTTGACACCACGGGATTATGGAACAGCCACAACTGTCTTACCGACTTATGTCAAAGGGAAACAGTCCAAACGTAGCGATATCGACATCCTCGTGGAACTCGACAAATCACACAAAACTTTTGATAACTACATGGAACTTAAATTCTTCCTGACTCGCGTCATCGGCGGAAAGGTTGATCTCGTCCTGAAGGACTCGATACGGGAATAACTCAAGGCCAGGGTCTTCAGCGAGGCGGTACATGTCTGATCGGGATTGGCTGCATTACTTGAAGGATATTCGGGAATGCTCTGCTCGTGTGTTGAATATGCCGGTGTCATGACCCGTGAGGAGTTTTTTTGCAGACCGGAAAACGCTGGATGCAGTAATGCGCAACCTGGCAATCATCAGTGAGGCTGCCAAGAAAATACCTGCCGATGAACGGCGTAAATATTCTGATATTCCCTGGAAAAAAATGGCCGGATTTCGGGATATCGTCGTGCATGATTATTTTGGTATTGATGAGGACATTATCTGGGATGTGGTTTCGATCAGAATTGATGTTAATACAATAAAAGAAAAGGCGCAGCAATGAACGCCTTTTATACTGACTCAACCCTACAGGTCCAGACAGGTACAGATTTCCTCAACCTGCCGCAGCAACGCTTGAATCTCCGGCTGTTGCACAATCTCGCACTCTTCTGCCAGGACCGTCGCCAGAATCTCGTCGGTTGTCAGGGGGTTGGCTAAAACGACGCGCAGGACGGTGAGTTCCTCTCCATAGCGAGCCATGAGCAGCCGTGTACGGGAGACAAAGGTCTTTCCTGCTTCCCGTTGAGATTTCTGCAATAGCTGGGTGACCTGATCCAGGAGGGCATTGATGGCGGCGCGTTGCAAGGCCGACGCCTCGGCCAGGGCCTGCTGTATTTTGAGAGGACAGTAGCGGTAGGTGAGGATATTCAGCTCCGGTTCGCTGGTCAGTTCGAAATCGCCATGCTGCCGAATCATGTCGGCAAAGGTGCGCGCCCGTTCGATCCCCATATCGATGAGGAGTTCGTACCCCTTGCGGCCGATGATCGAAAAACCGGCATGCACCAGCATTGCCATCCCCGGCCTCGATCCTTCAAGGGTATGGCTGCCGAGGTCCTTGGAACCATGGCGGAGGATATAGTTGGCGTGATGTTCGATGGCTGACAGGGCGGTAGGGTCTTTGAAGACGACCATACCCGCTCCCATCGGCACATACAGCTGCTTGTGCGCATCAATGGTAACCGAGTCAGCCCGCTCGATGCCGTTGAGCAGGAAGCGGTAACGGTCGGAAAAGAGGGTCGGCCCGCCCCAGGCAGCATCCACATGAAAATGGCAGCCGAGCTCCTGGGCGAAATCGGCCAGCGCCTCCAGCGGATCGACGTTTCCGGTTTCAGTGGTGCCGACGATGCCGACCAGCGCCAGCGGGAGAATGTTCCGCTCCTGCAGGCGCCGGCACTCTTCGCGCAGCGCCTTCAGGTCGATACGGTTATGCGCGTCGGTCGGCACCTTGATCAGGTTGTCCCGGCCTATACCGAGGAGGTCAGCGGCCTTGCCAAAGGAATAGTGTCCGCGCTCGGAGACGAGGATAGCGATCCCGTTACAGCCGCGATGCTGTAGTGCGCGGCCCAGCCCTTCCCGGGCAATGCCGTGAAAATCGCCGTCCGGAGCGAAGAGGCGGTTGCGCGCCACCCAGAGCGCCGTGACGTTGGCGATGGTGCCGCCGGAGCAGAAGGCGCCCAGGGCATGCTGACTGTTGTGGATCCAGAGGGAATAGAAGTCGTCAGCAGAGCGATAGACCAGGTGATGGAGCATGGCGATGACCTGCCGCTCCATGGGGGTAAAGGCCTTGGAGGTCTCCACCTTGACCAGATTCTGGTTGAGGGCGATCATGAGGCGCGCCAAGGGGAGCATGAAGTAGGGGAGCGCCGAGGTCATATGGCCGACAAAGCTTGGGGCGGCGGTATGGACCGACTGGGCGACCAGGCGCTTCTTGACGAATTCGGTATATTCGGAGACGTATGTCGGTTCTTCCGGGATGACGGCGGAGGCAAAATGCGCTTCTATCTCCTCCATGTTGCGTTCGATGGCGACAATATGCGTCTGCAAAAAGCCGGTGACATCGGCGGCAATCGCTTGATCGATGGCGCCGAGGGTCGAATCGGGCGCTTCCGGCACGGTGAAGATCCGGTACAGGTTTTCCAGGTTGGCGCGAGCTGCGTCGCGATTTTTCAGCATTATGTTTTTACCTCCGGCGCTTCTTGTCCTGCGAACCGAGCGGTTTGGCGGCAGTACAAATGAAGAAAAGGCGGGATGCCTTGCGACATTCCGCCTTTTTGTTCAGACAGGCATTAATTTATCCCAGTGCTGCGTGGGCCGCTGCCAGGCGGGCGATGGGAACCCGGAAGGGTGAGCAGGAGACATAGTCCAGCCCGATGCTGTGACAGAAGATGACAGAGGCCGGATCGCCGCCATGCTCGCCGCAGATGCCGAGCTTGATGTCCTGGCGGGTAGCCCGTCCCTTTTCGCAAGCGATCTTGACAAGTAGTCCGACTCCCTCCTGATCCAGCGACACAAAGGGATCCTCAGGAAGAATGTCATTTTCCACGTAGAAGGGGAGGAATGTACCGGCATCGTCGCGGGAGAGACCAAAGGTGGTCTGGGTCAGGTCGTTGGTGCCGAAAGAGAAAAATTCAGCTTCATGCGCTATCTGGTCAGCGGTCAGGGCGGCGCGGGGCAGCTCGATCATGGTGCCGATAAGGTATTCTACCGTAACGCCGTACTGCGCGATGACCTCTTCACAGATTGCCACGGCATTCTTCTTGAGTACCTGTAGTTCCTTAGCGGTAGCGATCAACGGAATCATGATTTCGGGCACGATGGTGTAGCCCTCGTTTTTGATCAAGCCGCAGGCCGCCTCCATGATGGCCCGTACCTGCATGTTGTAGATCTCGGGGTAGGTGATGCCCAGGCGACAGCCACGATGACCCAGCATCGGGTTAAACTCGTGCAGGCTCTCCACCTTGTGTTTAAGGGTGTTGACCGGAACCTTCATGGTTCTGGAAAGTTCCTCGATATCCTTGTCTTCCTGGGGGAGGAACTCGTGCAATGGCGGATCCAGCAGGCGGATGGTGACCGGCAGCCCCTTCATTTCGCGGAATATCCCGGTAAAGTCACCCCGCTGCATGGGCAGGATCTTGGATAGCGCCAGCTCACGTCCCTCCAACTCCTCGGACAGGATCATCTCCCGTACAGCTGCGATACGCTCGGCATCAAAGAACATATGTTCCGTGCGGCACAGGCCGATCCCCTCGGCCCCGAACTCGCGGGCAACCTTTGAGTCATGCGGTGTGTCGGCGTTGGCGCGCACCTTCATGGTGCGGAATTTGTCCACCCAGACCATCAGGTCGCCGAAGTCACCGGTCATCTGGGGTGGAACGGTCGGCACTGCTCCCAGCATCACCTCACCGGCAGAGCCATCCAGGGTGATCATATCCCCCTTTTTAACCACTAACCCATTGCGGGCGGTAAAACACTGGCCGACATAATCTACCTTGATCTCGCCGCAACCCGCCACGCAGCATTTACCCATGCCGCGTGCTACAACCGCCGCATGGGAGGTCATGCCGCCCCGTGCGGTAAGGATGCCCATGGCAGCATGCATGCCGTGGATGTCTTCAGGCGAGGTTTCGATGCGCACCAGGATAACCTTTTTACCGTACTTGGCTTCGGCCTCGGCTTCGTCGGCGCTGAAGACCACCTGGCCGGAGACCGCTCCAGGAGAAGCCGGCAACCCTTTGGCGATGATCTTCTTCTCGGCCTTGGGGTCGAGCGAGGGGTGCAGCAGCTGGTCGAGTTGATTGGGCGCCACGCGTTTGACAGCCATTTTCTCGTCAATCAGTCCTTCCTTTACCATGTCGACGGCAATCTTGATGGCTGCGGGCGCGGTGCGTTTGCCGGTACGGGTCTGCAGCATAAAGAGTTTGCCTGATTCAATAGTGAACTCGATATCCTGCATATCCTTATAATGTTTTTCCAGGGTATCGCGAATCTGGGCCAGTTGCCGATAGCATTCGGGCAGAACCTCTTCCATGGAAGGGAGTTTGCCGTCCTTGTCCTTTACACGGTTGATCGGTTGGGGGGTACGGATGCCGGCCACCACATCCTCGCCTTGTGCATTGACCAGAAATTCACCGAAGAAATAGTTCTCGCCCGTTGACGGGTCGCGGGTAAAGGCCACGCCGGTAGCGCAATCGTTGCCCATGTTGCCGTATACCATGGATTGGACGTTGACAGCGGTGCCCCATTCAGCCGGTATGTTGTTGAGTCTGCGGTAGGTGATGGCGCGCTGGTTCATCCAGGAACCGAAGACAGCGCTGATAGCGCCCCACAGTTGCGCCTCGGGGTCTTCGGGAAAGTCTTTGTCAAGCACCTCCTTGACCTTGGCTTTGAAAGCGGCTACCAGTTCTTTCCAGTCAGCAGCGCTCAGGTCGGTATCCAGATGGACTCCCCGCTCTTCCTTCTTCTGCTCCAGCAGGTGATCAAGTATTTCCTTTTCCATTCCCATGACAACGTCAGCGTACATTTGTACAAAACGGCGGTAGGCGTCATAGGCGAACCGCTCGTCACCACTCTGGGCAATGATACCCTGCACGGTGATATCGTTAAGGCCAAGATTGAGGACGGTATCCATCATGCCCGGCATGGATGCGCGGGCGCCGGAACGGACGGAGACAAGCAGTGGATTGTGGGGGTCGCCGAATTTTTTGCCCATGAGCTCCTCAACCTGTTTCAGGTTGGCAGACACTTCTGCGGCCAGAGATGCGGGATACCGATTATCATTTTTGTAAAACTCGGTACAGACCTCGGTGGAGATGGTGAAGCCGGGGGGAACCGGAAGATTGATGCTGGTCATCTCCGCCAGATTGGCGCCCTTGCCGCCAAGCAGGTTTTTCATGTCGGCCCGGCCCTCTGCCTGGCCGTTGCCAAAGAAATACACAAACTTCTGTGTCATTGTTCTGCCTCCTCAAAGATAATAACGCGTTCAAGATTTACACAGGATAAAAAGATTTATTCATAATAAAAATAATGAGTTAGAAGGGTTACTATAACGCTAAAATTAAAAAATACAACTGAATAATGTCTATTTTAGATCCCAGCTTGTAATGTCGCTGTTCTTGCCATCCCCTCCCTTGACGCCGTCAGCGCCGTAGGATGAGAGTTCGTAATCGCCCTGTTCGCCAGGCGATACGTAAATAAACCCGTTGCCCCAGCCGTCCTTGGGTACCTGCTTGCTTTCCAGATAGCCACCCTCTTTATAATTCTTGGGGATAACTCCGACCGTCGGTTTTGCCACCAGTGCATTCAACCCCTGCTCTGTGCCGGGGTAGGCGCCGTTGTCCAGTTTATAGAGTTTTATGGCTGTCTCCAGTTGTTTGATCTGGGTCTTGGTAGTACCAATCTTGGCGTCGTCGGTGCGGCCCATAAGCTTGGGACCGACCAGCGCCGCCAGAAGCGCCAGAATAACAATCACCACCATGATTTCGATCAGGGTGAAGCCTTGCTTGTTATTGAGTTTCCCCATCATATTATTTCCTCTCTAGGGTGTGATTCATTGCATGCGGGAATTTTTACATGAACGGCGCTACATGGCAAGGGTTTAAGTAGCTGCCTGAAAACAGGTGATGTACCCAATTAACGGACATATAATTCCATCTCCTCCAGCTTCCTGACCTTATCCCGCAATTCCGCAGCCCGCTCGAAATCAAGCTTCTTGGCAGCCGCCAGCATCTCCTTGCGAAGTTTTTTTACCAGTTTTGGGATATCCTTCGGTGCAACACCGTATTCCTCGGGTGTTTCAGCCACGCTGCCGGGCGGGGTGTAGTAGTCCTTTTCCTCGATGGAATCCAGAATGGTGCGCATCCCCTTTTTGACGGTCTCCGGGGTGATGCCATGCTCCTGATTATATGCCAGCTGCTTAACCCTGCGACGCTGGGTTTCGTCGATGCAGGCTTGCATGGAGCGGGTCACGTTGTCGCCGTACATCAGAACACGACCGTTGATGTTGCGTGCGGCGCGACCGCAGGTCTGGATCAGGGAACGGGCCGAGCGCAGGAAACCCTCCTTGTCGGCATCGAGTATGGCCACCAGTGAGACCTCCGGCAGGTCCAATCCCTCGCGCAGCAGATTGATTCCCACCAGCACGTCGAACTCACCCAGGCGCAGGTCGCGCAGGATCTGCATGCGCTCGATGGTGACGATGTCTGAATGCAGGTATCTGACGCGAACGCCAAGGTCGCGGTAGTAATTGGTCAATTCCTCAGCCATGCGCTTGGTCAGGGTCGTCACCAGCGCCCGCTCGCCACGGATTACGGTCTCGCGTACCTCATGCAGCAGGTCGTCCACCTGTCCCATCACACCGGCTTTGGCAGTCGCCGGTCTGACATCGATCAGCGGGTCCACCAGGCCGGTAGGCCGGATAACCTGCTCCACAAATACTCCACCGCTCTTTTCCAACTCAAAATCGGATGGGGTGGCTGAGACATAGACCGCCTGTTTGATGCGGGATTCGAACTCCTGGAAGTTGAGCGGTCGGTTGTCCAGGGCAGCCGGCAGGCGGAAACCATAGTTGACCAGGGTCTCCTTGCGGCTGCGGTCGCCCCGGTACATGCCTCCAACCTGGGGGATGCTTATGTGGGACTCGTCCACGAACAGCACGAAGTCCTCGGGGAAATAGTCGATCAGGGTATAGGGGGGCTCATTTGGCTGGCGGTTGTCGAAGTAGCGCGAATAGTTTTCAATCCCTTGGCAGAAGCCCATCTCCTCCATCATTTCGATGTCGAAGAAGGTGCGTTG